>JAAUTT010000190.1 GCA_012031335.1 Bacteroidales bacterium
GTAAATATAGAAATCGTAAGGGATTTTGCCATGGATCGATTAGTTTATCGTTTCCTACAATGCCATACGAAAATCTTATTTTTCCATAGGAGAGTATCTTACTGCTTACCAGGTTTTTGATTACCTGCTCTTCACTGAAGGTCCACCCAAAAGAAAGAGATGGGAAGATGCCAAATCGCTTTCCTTCAGCGAAATTTTCCGAGCCATTGTAACCAGCATTTATTTCTGCCAGATACTTATTCCCATAATTATAAGTAACACGACCAACAAATCCGAGATACGATCTTGGAGTGAAATAATATCGTGAATATTGATAATTGGTTTTTTCGGCATTACCCAGTAAAAGAGCTGTTACCTTATGTTTAATGGTTGAAAATTCGTAGTTTAAGGCCAGTTCGTAATACTCTTTTCTATTTTTGTTCTGGCTGGTTCCGTTATTGGGAAGTACCAAATCCTTATTTTTAAAGAAAGAAACTGTTCCATCCTGGTTTAAATTTGGTTTCCAGGTAGGTATATATCTTTCATCAATATCTCTTCGCACATAATTCTGGAAGTAATTAACAAATGAAGAAGTTGCTTTTAGCGACAATCCATTGACAATAAAATTCAGTTTCTGTTCAAGAATCAAAGAATAATCAGCGGTATTTTGTGTTTCTAGGTTGTAACCGCGCATATCGCTGTTCAATAGTACCGAGTTTGCATTTTCTTTGTAAGTACAACTTTGCCTTCGTGCATATATCCATCCCATGGGGAGGAGTGAACAAACATATTCCAGTAATACGATTGCATAGGTTCCACATTAGGTTGACCCAGGTTGATGTTACGGTTAAAACTTCCACCAATATTGGCCTTGAGTAAAGTTGATTGCGAAAGGATAACATCGATATTTGAGCGATAGTTATAACGATTATAATTGGTACTTACATCGAGATCCTTGTTAAGGTTCGAGAAAAGTCCACCCTGGTTAAAATAACCTAATGAGGCAAAATACTTCACAACGTTGGTACCACCCGAAACAGTAATGTTGTGTTGTTGTTGTGTTGTGTGGTCTTCCAGCATAAGTTTTTCATAATTTGTGCTGGGATAGAAAAAAGGATCGGAAGATTCTACCGGATTGCCCTGAACAACACCTTTGTACCTGTCCCGGAGAGAAACCGGGAAAGGAGCGGTAGGATCGTCGGTATTTGCCGGAAATCCCATAAACTCATTAGCCAAACCAGTCTGGGTGTAGCTATCAATCAGATTGAGTTTTTCGTATGGTTGAATAAGCGCAAAGTTACCAGTGTAGTTAACTTTTGCAGGTCCTACCTGCCCACGTTTTGTAGTCACCAGAATTACCCCATTTGCTCCACGCACACCGAATACGGCAGTTGCCGATGCATCTTTAAGCATAGAGATGGCTTCTATTTCATTGGGGTCTAAACTGATTAAAGCGTTCTGGTCCCTTTCAATACCATCGATCATAATCAGTGGAGATGCATCCCCAAAAGTTCCGCGACCACGCACGAATATGGTGTTATTTTCCTTACCGGGACGGCCACCGGGATTCAGGGCAACCAAACCCGGCATACGGCCAACAAGGGCCTGGGAGAGATCGGTGACTGGCTGACGGATAATATCTTCGGAACTCACTGTTGAAATAGAACCTGTTACAGTTTCCTTTTTCTGAGATCCATAACCCACAACCACAATTTCGTTAAGAAATTGAATCTTTTCCTTTAATGAAACGCTGATATCGGAAGTTTGTCCGCTTACTTGTATTTCCTGATCTTCGTAACCCATAGATGAGATCAAAAGGGTACTATTTGAGGACACTTCAATTTCGAAATTTCCATCAGCATCAGAAATAGTTCCAACAGTTGTTCCTTTTACAATAATGCTTGCGCCAGGTATCGGATTTCCTGTTTTCGTCGGTGATTTTACCCTCACTTTTTGTTTTTGAATAACACCAGAGGTCCCTAATTCTTTTACCCCTGAAAAGGCAACAGTAGGAGAAAGAGGGGTAAATAAGAATAGGATGAGCAATACAAGAAAATTCCCCGTAAAGCTCATAAAAGAAGAATTACCTGCTTTTTTGTCCATAAGCTTGTGATTTAGTAAAGTTAGTATTCAATAATAGTAATTTTATGATGCAATATTACGTTTCATATACCCTTTGGAAAATGGATAATTAAATGAAAAACATGGATAATATAATTATATAATAATTATTCAACTATTTAAATATGATGTATTAAATATGTCAGATATAGATAATAATACTTTAATGATTGAATTATTCAACCATTACAAAGGGAAGTGAAAACATGTATATGCTTAAAAAACTAAATAATAGCCAGTTTTTAAGTTGTTTGTTTTTTAAAATGGTGATGTCATAGTTGTTATTTTTAGTTAATTGTAAATCATTTATTTGCAAGGATCAACTCTAACTCTGCAACAGAAGCGAAGGGTTGAGTGTCAAATCCTTCTAAAACATTAAATTTTATATACTTAGCTTTTACTGATGTTTTAAAATGCACTGTCTGGGGTTGTGTGCTAAATTCAAACGTTCCGGAGGAAATAGGTGTGCCCCAGTTCTTGGCATCATAACCTACATAAAATTCATACCTTGCAACAAAACCATTGGGATTATTGTCCTGTCGGGGCACATAGGTAAAACCTGCAATTTCTGTTTCTTTAGCAAGTTCAAAGGCAATGTGGTGGGGGTGATTTTTTATATTCTGACCCCAGGCAGTATGCCAGAATGTGTTCTTGTCGCCATCCAATGCGGCCTCAGGCGGGTAAGAACTGTCGTGACTTGAACAGTCTAGAATTTTAGATATTGAGTTTATTTTCAAAACATTAATATGCATCAACTTTTCAAGATCAATTGACGAACTCGGATTGAACGCCTTACTATTCATATAGTTAAGCAGACTTAACAACAATTGGCGTGCGGCTGGTCTGTTTTCTATATCTGTATTTAAATCGATGGTGCAGAACATGAGCTTTCCGTTTCCGGCTTTACCCTCCAGCAGCACCGATAGGTTCCTGTTTCTGAAAAAGTTGTCAATAACTGTCAAAATTGGTTGTCCTCCCAATGTGTCGGCGTTAACCACTTTTGAGTTGATATTCAGGTCCCACCATTGCCAATTGCTGTGGTAATCGGTCGGAAAATCCTTCAAAGCAGGATGGGATGGGTTGCACAATATTCCCATGGTTCCTGGTTGGTTGGGAAAATGAACCGGACTCCAAAAAACGGGTACAAACTTACCTGTAATACCCTTCATGGCGTTCAGCGGAGGATTTAACAAAACTGTTTTTCCTTCTTTTAACCATGCTTCTGCTTCTGAAAAGGAACGGGTAACGAAAACACCCTCCGGAACGTTTACCTCCGGGTAGTTGATATTTTCGGGATAAACAAAAATATCCCAATCGTTCTTGTATGCCGTTTCTTTGATGCTTACTGAAACTTTAATTTTAGCGGCCTTTTTAATACCTGATAACGGGTATGAAATGGATCCGAGGTTTTGTCCGTTACCTACCAGGATTTCAGTTGCTTTTATTTCGGAATGATAGAGCTTTTCGGAGCCAATAAATATTTCCACCTCCAAAACAACATTCTTGAGCGGTTTGTAGAAGTTGGCCACTTCGATTGATGCATCAAAAGTTTCGTTATTGGTATAAACGGCTTTGGTATAACGGATCAGTGGCACCATCTCACTACACCACCGGCGGTGTTCTTCGGGAGTGGTAAAGCCTTTCGACTCCCAGAAAGGATTCAGTATACCGACAAGAGCAGTGCTTTGCCCGGGAAAATCGTGAAGATCGAGCAGTTGGAATCCGCTAAACCCTGGTGTTTTCAAGGCTCGTTCTATTTCTTCCTTGTAAAGCAACAGGGCAAATTTTCCGGTTGCATTTTTGAAGTCTTTTGCCAGGTTTAAAAGTCCTTTTTGTTGTAAGTCATTTTTAATGGCAATAAAATTCAAAGGCTGGAGTACGCCTGTGTATTTATCAATTTCGCTGAGATCAGGGTAAACCGAATACTGGCCAATCTCATGCGAAATCAGTGGTTGGGGAAAATCGTCGATTGCTGAAGTGTAATCTTTGTCGAACGAAGGTGGTACCTGATCGAAAATTCCCTGCCCTCGTATCCAACCTTTTTTAGTGTACTGTGTGATAAAGAAGTCATCAGCTTCTTCGGGCGAACGGCCATGCCCCTGCTGAAAGGTAAAGGTGGTTGTGGTATATAAATGACGAGGATCCTGCTTTTTAAGAGTATTAACAAGGTTTTGAGATATGCAAAGTCTCCCTCGAGCTCATTTCCCATCGACATAAAACAGAACGACGGATGATTTCCATATTCTTTCAGCATGGCTGCTGCTTCACGTTTCCAGAAATTTGAGGCTGCCGTATCTTTCCCTACTTTCGAACTCCAGTTTGGTAGTTCAACCTGAAGATAAAACCCGTATTCGTCGGCTACCTGAAAGGCAGCTTTGGGAGGGCACCAGGAATGAAACCTCAGATGGTTCAGCCCATAACCTTTTGCAGCATCAAAAATATAACGCCATCTTTCTTTGGTCATAGGCGGATGACCTGTAAGGGGGAAAATGGCACATTCCAGGGTACCCCGCAGGAACAATCTGCGGTTGTTGATTGTAAGCAGTTTGTCTTCAGCGGCTATTCTCCGCATTCCAAAAACTTCGGATGCTAATGGTTGTATTTGCATTTTCGAAGTTTGCTGCCCAATACTCAACCTGTAAGTTGATGGCGAAAACTCATCCCATAACTCAAACTCAGGTCCCATGTCGTACTTTAATTCAACCTGCCTGGTCGTTTGGGCAGACACTTCACAGTTGAACTGCAATTCGGGCAGTTTTTTAAGGCTTTTTGTTTGTTCTGCAGATGCTATCAATTTACCTTTGTAAGGTTTAGCTGTGGTATTCATAATTTGCACCTTCACCAGAATTTGTTTGTTGCTCAGGTCAGGAAAAATCTGAAGATCAGTCACTCTCACCGGTTCCTGCGCTTCAAGTGACATTTCGCCCAACACCCCGTTCCATTTGATTTGGGTTGCATACGTATATGCATGGGCCATATCATGATCGTTCAGGTTATATTTTCTGCGGTTATCGATACGCAGGGTAATGATATGCTTTCCAGGCTTGAGATTGCTTAAGGTGAAATACTGGGCACTGCTGATCCCGTCCTGCATTCCGGCTTCTTTACCATCAACCCAAAGCCGGGTTTCCCAAAGCACCCTTTCAAGTTTCAGAAGGATATCCTTGTTTTTCCAGTCGGATGGGATGTCAATTTCTCTTTGGTACCAGGCTGCTCCAATATAAGTGAATTTAGGAATTAGATTGGCCATCACTTCTTTGGTCATTTCGGGCTTCATGGTCGATTTATTACCAATACCTGCACTGTTTAAGGTGCCGGGAAGAACAATGCTTTCAGAAATGTTTGATTTTCAATCCCTTTGTCCAGAGAGTCAAGACTAACTTTCCAGGTACCCGACAGGTCGATTTTCCGGCTTTGAGCATATAGGTCAGCAGGAATCAAAGCTACAGCTGCAAAGGCGAGAATTCCCGTTATAATATTTTTAAAGTTGTAATGCATTCTATGTTAAATGAAATTGTTAAATATTTATTTATAGGTTCCAACCAGTGTAATAACACTTTTTGAAAGAACCTGTATTTTCGACTGTTTCAGGGTTCCCTTGCTTGCCAGGTTACTGGCATAGGAAGTTTCGTACATTTTAAATTCCCCGTTTTCGACCGAACCACCAAGCGTTTCCACCGCAATGTTTTTGTTACTGCTGCTGTTATTAATTATTACCACCACCAGTTTTTTAGAGGTTTCATCCTTGTATGCAGATACAAGCAATCCCGCATCGGGGTTGGAGCCAAAATCGGTCGTATCTTTTACCCGGCGCATTCCCGGGCGGACAAATAATGAGTAATTTCCCAGGCTCCATAATAATTTCGAATCGCGGATAAAGCCGTCGTTTTTACAGTAGTCCGTTTTGCTACCATCGCGCAGCCCATTATCGCCATTGTCGAGGTAGATAAGTCCGTCTTTGTAATCGAACCTGGTTAGAGCGGTCCACCATTGCCAGGAAGAGGCATTGCCATCGGTTATATCGGAGTGGATAATTCGGGCTATGTACAAAGCAGTTTTCATGGTCAGGTCGCGGTTCCATCCCCCGTCTATATCAGCATTTGCACCTTCAAGTGGGCAATATTCGGTTTGCCAGTACTTAAGGGCAGGATTAACAGCTTTTATTTTATTGCTTAAGGCGATCCGCGTATCCTTTAATGTAGAAAGCGGCCAAACGGTAAAATAGCTGTGCCCGCCCATGATAGGGGCAACATTTGACAAACCACCCAGATAATAGGGACTGGAGCTGTTGAAAAAAGCTTCTGTTTGGTTGCCACGCACCGTGTCGGCATTGGAATACAGGTAAGTTAGGTTTCCTGCTTCGGCTACCACAATTTTGGTGTTTAAGTTTTTTTTCTGAGATTTTATTGGAGAGCAGCGTGCAAAGGTTTTTAAAATCAGCATTTGTTGCCGGGGTGCCTTCCTGTCCGGCCCATCCATCGGTATTGGCGGTCCAGTTCCATTGCGGTTCGTTAAGGGGCGATAAATAATCGAATGGGATACCTGCCGATTTGAAATATTCAAGCGATTTCACCATAAATTCGGCATAATCATCCATGTATTCCGGTTTGATATTGAGAGAAATACCTCCTGGATTAAATGCTTTTTGATTTTTGGTATAGTTTACAGGAGCGCTTATGGAAAAAGCAAGAAATTTTTCAACTCCTCGCTGTTTAGCTGCATTCAGAAACCATTTCTGCCCTTCCTGCTTTGTCCAATCGTAGGTTCCGTCGGCTTTCAGGAAGCATTCGGATCTACGCCATTCGTCCCATATTTTGCTATCTGCTCCCTGTTCCATGCTGCCCGACCCCAGGTAAAAACGCCAAATTGACAATCCAATACCTTTAGGGTTTCCTTCGGTATCGTATTCTTTGCTGAACAATAAATCGGCTATTTTTTCCCTCTTTTCCAATGGCCAGTTCTTTCCAACAAACTGACAACGCCAGGCATCGGAGGCACCAAATCCATCCATCTCCTGAAGATTCAAATTTAGATCGACGGTTATTTTATAGATTTTAACAGTAGGGTTTATTCCAGTCTTCTTTTCGCAGCTTGTAAAAGATAAAAAAATAGATAGTAAAGTTATTAAGGTAATTTTCATAGTAGCTTTTTTACTAAATGTTAAAAAGTAAAATATGATGCAATAATAAAATTTACCGGTCTTTCAGTAAATAGACAATTAAATTAAAGCATGGATTATATAATGATTGTTAACAAGTATTAGGTAGTAATTTATATAAACAATTATAAAAATATAACTAAGTATATATAGTTAATATTTAATTGTTTAAAATTTACATACCTCTATAGAGAATTGTTTTTTTGTTTGAGGCGATGGAGAATATCATTAATAATTTTAATAACTGAAATTTCTATCCTTTTTTCTTGTTCCGGTAATCAACTGGCGAAATTCCTATAATTTTTTTGAATAGCCGTGAAAAGTAAAACTGGTCTTCAAAAGCCATGGTCCGACGCAATTTCTTTAATTCTT
>JAAUTT010000191.1 GCA_012031335.1 Bacteroidales bacterium
ATAACATCAAGATATAACCTTCTTTTAAATAATATTTAAAAGAAATTTTAATTTAGTCGCAACTTACCTTGTAATGCTATGGAAGAGAATAAGAAATTTATTGCTGTCACCTGGGATTTCACAGTTGTTTCGGAAAACGCTCTTGAACATGCCATCCGTATATCGCGGACAATAGACCAGGATATTCATCTTCTGCATGTAATAAAAAAGGGTGCTTCTGTTTCAGAAAAAGAAGAAAAAAGAAAAAAACTGGAGGTTACCTGTGAAGAAACATACAAAAGGTTTAATATTAAACCATTGATTGTTTTTTGGAAGGATCCATATTTACAGATATTGCGAAATACGCTTCAGATAATAAAGCCAGTTTAGTTGTGATGGGCACCCATGGCATGACTTTTAGTCAGAAGCTTTTTGGCAGCTGGGCCCTGAAAGTTATTGTTGGTTCGAGTGTGCCGTTTATTGTTGTACAGGATAAGCCTGTAACCCATGAGAAATATTCAAAAGTAGTTTTTCCTGTTGATTATAAATCGGAAAATAAAGAGACACTCAACTGGGCCATTTACTTTGGTAAGTATTTCAGTTCTAAAGTATTTCTTTATAAATATCCAGTAAAAGACAAATCGCTTCAGCGTAAAATCAATACGAATCTGAATTTTGCCATTCGTTTTTTAATTCAAAACAACCTGAGTTACGAGATAACCTCTCCCGAGAAGTCCAAAAACTTTATTAACGAAACGGTTGGGTTTGCGAAATCAATCAACGCGGATATAATACTTACCGTAACCACCAAATATATCAGTATTCTCGATTATATGTTTGGAGCCAATGAGCAGCTCATTATTGCCAATAAAGAGAAGATTCCCATAATGTGTATAAATCCGAAAGCAAACTTTACAGCTGTAGGTCAGTTTATGTATGGTCAATAGTTATTTAGCTGCATTATTTGATTGAATAATGCTTTCGGTAACTTCATAGATATTGTCTCCAAGGCGCTCACAACGTGTGAATATATCATTATAAATTACTCCGGCTTCATATTTATATCCTCTTTCTTTTCCGGAAGCATATTCTTCTTTCAGATGATTACGCAATTGATCTATGCTTCTTCGTACTGGCTGGCTTTATCGATTTTTACAAGTTCATAATCCATACCCAGGTTTTCGTGCATTACTTCAATTGCCTCACCAATTAAAACGAACATATGATTGATGTTGTCCCGGATATCCTGTGTAAACCAAATTTTGGCCTGTCGTTTTCTATTTAAAGTTTTGGCGATATTATAGCAGTTGTCAGCAATGCTTTCCAGGTTACCTGTAATCTTCAACATCAACTTTAACCGTTCGTTGCTTTGCATACTCAGATCACCCTGGCTAATTTTTGTTAGGTAGGATGATATTTCTATTTCCATTTGGTCGCAAACAGTTTCAAAATTGGATACCTGGTTGAAACCATTGATAAATTCATGTTCATTAACCTGATTAAATAAGTCTTTTACCAGGTTAAACATTGCTTTTATTCTCTTAGAATACAATAAAATTTCTTGTTGTGCCTGCAATAAAGAAATTTCGGAAGTGGAGAATATAGTTTTAGAAATATAATGTAACCGGAAACCATCCTCATTGGATGACGCTCGTTTAACCAGTTTACCGGCTAAGGACAAGAGAACCGGAATAAACCAAACTTGAATCAATACATTGGCAACATTGAAAATAGTATGAATGGTTGCCAACGCCCAGGGGATTATTTCATTATCAGTATAAGCCGATCTTGTAGAAACAGCCACCATGATCCAGTCTACAGCCCTCAGAAAGAAAGGAAATGCCGCCAGCACCCAGAAAGCTCCGATAATATTAAAAAGAAAATGCACGCGGGCCACTTTTTTAGCCTGTTCGTTTGCGATCAAAGCAGCCAGATTGGCCGTGACTGTTGTTCCGATATTTTCTCCAATCACCATAGCAGCAGCCAGAGGAAAATCGATAAGTCCAATTGCACTAAAAGAAAGCGTAAAAACCAAGGCTACGCTGGAGGATTGAAAAACAACAGCGATTAATGTCCCAAACAGTACAAACAATATCACTGAAACAGGACCTGGATCGTTAATCCGTTCGAGGAAGTCTACTACGTTAGGGTTGGAGGAGATATCAGGAAGAATATCATACAGCAGATCAAGCCCAAAAAAGATAAAGGCGAACCCCATGGCAAATTCACCCCAATACTTTAGTAAGTTTCTTTTTGAAAACAATAATGGAAAACAAATTGCAACAATAGGAAGCGCTAGTTGTGATACTTTTATATTTACTCCGACTGCAACAAATAACCAGGTTTTAAGTGTTGTACCAATATTTGCTCCCATTACCATGCCAACAGCTTCGGTAACAGATAATAAGCCAGCATTTACAAAACTAACAATCATAACAGTAGTTGCCGAAGAGCTCTGAATAATTGCAGTAACTACCAATCCGGTTGAAATACTTTTAAGTTTGTTTGAAGTGATAGCAGCCAAAATAGACCTCATCCGAAAACCAGCCAGTTTTTGCAATGCATCACTCATGAGCTTCATTCCGAAGAGGAATACACCCAAGGCTCCAATTATGCTTAAAATATGGATTACTAAAGCTGCCATTCGTTTTTTATATCACACAAATATAAACGAAGCAAAATAACCACGTTGTTTTCAAAAACCTTTTTCGCCTCTTAAAGTTTAATTTTATTATTATTCGTATATAATATTTTGAATGTCTTCATGATATAATTAATCTTTGTTAATCTTCATTTAAAACCATCCATTTTTAATATTTTGCAGCTTAAAATAATTAATTAGCTATGCTGAATTTTTCGGAGTGTAAGACAATAGTTGATAACAGACTATCGGACCTGACTTTTAACGAGCACAAGCCCGTTGAGTTATATCAACCTATACGATATATCCTGGATCTTGGAGGAAAACGGCTTCGTCCCATATTAACGCTTATGTCGTGTAATCTTTTTACTGAAAATATTGAGGATGCTGTAAATCCGGCAATTGCTGTGGAAGTATTTCACAATTTTACATTACTGCACGACGATATTATGGACAAAGCACCAATGCGACGTAATCATCCGACAGTTCATATAAAATGGAATGAAAATATAGCCATTTTATCAGGCGATGCAATGAATATTATAGCCTATCAGCAACTTTGTAATACAAACACTAAATTTTTACCGCAACTACTCGAAACATTTTCGAAAACTGCCATTGAAATTTGTGAAGGACAGCAAATGGATATGAATTTCGAAACAAGAAATGATGTGACTTTGGACGCGTATCTCGAAATGATTAAACTTAAAACGGCAGTGCTTATTGCTGCAAGTTTGAAAATTGGGGCCATATGTGCAGGAGCCCAGGTAGATGAAACACAAAAACTTTACGATTTTGGTCTTAATCTCGGTCTGGCTTTCAAATTCAGGATGATTTACTTGACGCATTTGGAACAGAAGCAGAATTTGGTAAAAATATCGGGGGAGATATCCTTTCTTGCAAAAAGACCTTTTTGTATCTTAAAGCACTTGAACTCGCAAATCAGGAGCAAAAGACCAGATTACTTGAAATTTATAATGATAAAACCAACCATCTAACCTCAAAGGTAAAAAGTGTACTTGACATATTTTCGGAATTAAAAATCAGAGAAATAGCTGAAAAAACCGTAACTGTTTATACTGAAAAAGCCATGAATTCGCTAGGAGAGGTAAATACAAACAACCCGAAGGAATTGCTAAAAACTCTGGCTTTTGAAATTATGAGCAGAAAGGCACTAATTCCCAAATTAATCATTAGATATCAAAATTTTTGCATTTAAGCCTGCTTAGGGTGAACCTTGTGCCGGGTAATTTTGTATAAGCATAAAAAAAGCTTTACCTCCTGAGAAGTAAAGCTTTTCCTGTATCAGTTTCCAGATTATTTTTGATGTTAAATTTGGTAGTTCCAATTAAAACGCCATCTGTGAAAATATCGACGGTATAGGTACCGGTAATAAGTTTGTCATTATTATCCCAGAAAATACAAACATCCAAATCTTTATTTTCATATTCTATCTGACGTTTAGCTGAATAAACGATATTTTCGCCCTGGAAAGAAAAAACATCACCTTCGGAGTAAGCTAAAACCATGTCATCGGGACGGGTAATACGAATAAAAACATCTTTGGATCCTGCAGCAGCAATGGCATTTTCACGTAAAGTAAAACATACTTTTAATTTGGTAATACGTGTGGATTTATCTTCGTCCTTACCACGTTTATTTAATGGAGTTACTACAATGTTACTGGTGGTTATAACAGCGGCTTTCTGAACTTTTGTTGAAAGATCTTCTTTTCGGCTGACAATTTAACATTTTCATCACGGGCATAATCAAGTTTTCCCCTTACATCGGTATTTTCCTTAATTAATTGCTGATTTTGAGTAGTTAAAGAATCAACCTGGGCAATATAGCTTTTAAGCACATCACGCAGAGTTTTCAGCTCCTTTTCGTACAATTTGATTTTCTGAATATTGGTAGCCTGATAGTTCAGGAGTTTTTTAATTTTTTCCTGTTGCTCATTTAACTTTATATTTATACTATCGTTGTTGGTTTTTCAGGGGCATCATACTCACTTATAAGGTCCTGAAGTTCGTTTGTTAAAGATTTCTTTTGAGTTTCAAGGTATTGTTCGGTATCGGCAGCCTGTTTTTTGGTATCATTCAGGCGATAAAATAATACAACAACTGCGGCCAGCAGAATAAGTGCAATAATTGTTAGCAGGATTGTTAGTCCTTTGCCCGATTTGGGCTTATTTTCCAAACTGTTTTCCATAATACTTGGGGTTAAAGGGTTTTCATAAAAACGTTGCAAATTTATAAATATTTTGTAGTAAGCACAATACCCAGATAGTCAAATCCTGTTGGCCTCTTGTTTATAGCCATGAAAAAGAATCTGTTATAAGAAATGCATATCAATTGTAAAATTTTGCCAATCTTTTTGGATTATCTCTTACTCTTTGTTTCAAATATATTACTCTTACAATTATAAACAAAAAATTTGTCTTTTACTTAAGGCAGTGATTTCTTTAAATATCTGGATTCAGGATCAGATTAGTTTGTATCCGTTAAACTGCTTGACCTAAATTAATTTTATGGTTTTAAAAAGTTTGATTCCAATTCATTGGGAAATATGATTAAAGCTGTAGCTCCATTTTTGATTTTCAAGTTTGAATTCGCCATCGAGACTTTGCATGATTATTCCCCTGATGAGTTCGAACCTATATTTGCACAGCTGAAATCGCCTTCAATAAGAGCCTGTGGAAACCCAGGTCCATCATCCCGGAATTTAATCTGAATCAGATCATTTCTGTTGAATTTCAACGGAATATGGTTGCCTCGTCCCGACAATGCATAGCATGCTTAATACTGTTTGTAGTTAATTCGTTTATAACCAATGTGAGATGGTGCGATTGATTACTGTTTAACTTAATACTTGTAGGAGTAATAAACAGATTCACTTTTTTATCCGGTGGAGTACCATGTTTTGCAGCCCTTATGATCTGATTGCATAAATCGCTGATTTCCAAAGGTTGCCAGTTTTGAGCAGAAAGCATGCTGTGAACAGTCGATAAAGATTGTATCCTGTTAATCAGATCGTTCAGAAATTCAATATATCTGGTATCATTCAATAAAGCGGCCTTGTTCTGTTCCATATGCAGCATACTTATTAAAGCAGCAAGATTATTTTTACCCTGTGATTCACCTCCCTGAGCAGGACGGTAAGAGTTTCGGAATATTTTTTCAGCTGATCTTCAGCCTGCTTACGTTCTGTTATATCAATAAACTGGGCAACAAAGAGCATGGGTTCACCATGGTCGTTCAGCACAATTTTCATATTTTGCAATACCCAGGCGGTTAATCCTTCCATATGATATAACCTTTTTTCAAGCTGATAGCTATTTATACTCCCCGATTTCAGCTTTTCCATGTTCAACTTATCAAAAGTATAGTCGTCCGGATGAGTGATACACTGCAAATCGGTTTTAAGCATCCCTTCTTCCTGGTAACCCAGCATATCGCAAATAGCAGTATTAACCTTTAGAAATGAACCATTGAATGAAATAAGCGCCATTCCTTGCATAGCCGTTTCGAATGCATCCCTGAACTGGTCTTCACTTTGTTTTGTATGATGATACATTTTTTCGAGCTCTTCGGTTCTTTTAAAAACGGTGTCTTCAAGCTCGTTCCTCATTTTACTTAAAAGCTTTTCGGAAGAGAAAGCATTATTCTGAAATTTTCTCCGATACTGAAACAAGTGAAAAACCAATAGAAAATTGAGAAAAATCAATACAGTTATAATAATGATAAAGAAATGGTTCATTGGCTAATAAAATGAGCATCAAAAATGTAACACCAAAAAGAGAAACAAAAATCAGATAAAAATTTTTATTATGTTTGAACATATTTATGGATTTAGACACGCTTTCAATCATCAAAAAAACAAAAATCAATTGGTTAGAAAGTTATTAAATAAAACAATAGGCTGGTCGGCCGACTTTATATCACTTTTATATCCAAATCTGTGTGCATCATGCCATACTACTCTTTATAAAGGAGAAAGGGAAATATGTACCCGTTGCAGATCCCTGCTTCCCTATACACGTTTCCATCATGATAAGGAAAATCCGGTAGCCAAACTTTTCTGGGGCCGCATTCCTGTTGAAAATGCCACAGCCTATTTTGTTTTTCGTAAGGGAAGCCGATTTCAAAAAATATTGCATAAAATAAAATATCAGGAAAAGTTGAATCTCGGAATTGAGGTTGGCAGATGGTTCGGACATGAATTATCCGAAACAGGATTTCAGTATGTGGATATCATTGTTCCAATGCCTTTGCATCCCAAAAAACTTCAAAAACGAGGATATAACCAAAGTGAACTGATTGCCCGTGGTACTGGCGGAAATGATTGCAAAAGCCAATGAATAGTTCCCTGCTTAAAAGAGTAGTAGAAAACCCCACACAGACAAAGAAAAGTCGTTATGAACGGTGGACCAATGTAGAAGGGATTTTTGAATTGACGAAGGCTGATGAGGCCATAAATAAGCATATTTTAATAGTTGATGATGTTGTAACTACCGGTTCTACACTGGAAGCCTGTATCAGCGCAACTTTAAAAGCACCTGGAGCCAGAGTAAGTGTAGCAGTATTGGCCATGGCTTAGATTAAAGCTGATAGGAGAGGAGCATGGTGAAGACGTTATTATACAGCCCCGGTTGACGAAAATGTATGGGATCTTTTGGATGATCGGCTATCGGAATTAAAGAATATGAAAATGTAACAGATATTCCTAAATTTTTTGTTAAAAGGTATCTGAAGCCAGCCAAACCAGACAATTCAAAACTTCGAAAGCTGATGGCATCCATATCAAGAGGTCCATTTTCATCTTCCACACTGTATTTAAAAAGGTAGCCAAACCCTGGCCCTATGTGCCAGTAAATTTTATCAGATTGTTTAAACTTCAACAGAACAGGTACTTCAATGTAATTAAGTTTACTTGTATATTTACTCAGATCATTTTCATTTACTTTTTTATTGGCTCCCTTTTGCATGAAGCGAATCTGAAGTTCA
>JAAUTT010000192.1 GCA_012031335.1 Bacteroidales bacterium
ATGTTGAAGCTGGCGATTGGGTGCCTGTTAATGAAGGAACTGAAAGCGAATTTCTGGGGTACGACACAATTGCTGCCGATGAAATCAGGATTATTCGTTACCGGAAAGTGAATAATAAAGGTAAGAACCAGTTTCATTTGGTTTTTAACAAAACACCGTTTTATGCTGAAAGTGGAGGACAGGTTGGCGACACAGGTTATCTGGAATCTGCAAACGAAAAGATTTTAATAGTCGATACCAGGAAAGAAAATAATTTACACATGCATATCTCGGAGCAAATGCCCGAAAATATTTATGGGGTTTTTTCGGCTACCGTTGACAAAAAACAGCGTTATAGCACACAATACAATCACTCCGCAACTCATTTGCTTCATAAAGCTTTGAGAGAGGTGTTAGGGCCCCATGTAGAACAGAAAGGTTCCTTGGTGCACCTGATTATTTGCGTTTCGATTTCAGTCATTATCAGAAAATGTCAACTGACGAAATTACAAGGGTCGAATATCTGGTAAATGAACAGATAAGAGGGAATTATCCTTTGGAAGAAGACAGAAATTGCACTTTTAACGATGCAAAAAAGAAGGGAGCCATGGCTTTGTTTGGAGAAAAATACGGAGAAGTGGTGAGGGTTATTAAGTTTGGCGATTCCATTGAACTTTGTGGAGGAACACATACCAAAGCTACCGGCGATATCGGACTTTTTAAAATAACAAGCGAAGGAGCTATTGCTGCAGGTATTCGGCGAATCGAAGCTATTACTGGAGAAAAAGCTCTTGAATATGTTCAGGAACAAACCTTGTTGCTAAAACAACTAAATGAAATTTTAAAGAATCCGAAGAGCTTAATTTCCGGTGTCGAAAACATAGTAAAGGAAAATACTTCGTTGCAAAAACAACTAGAGTCTCTGTTTGCTGAGAAAAACGCAGGAATTGCAAGCATGCTGCTTGAAATAGCAGAGAAAAAAGGGGATATTACTTTTATTGCATCGCGGGTAGTGGTTGATAATCCGCAAATGTTAAAAGATATTTCATTCAAAGTCAAGAGTGAATGCGAAAATCTTTACCTGGTTCTTGGTGCAGAAATTGACGGTAAAGCGCATCTTGCTGTTACTGTATCCGAAAACCTGGTTGAAACAGCAGGTTTAAATGCTGGTGCAATCATAAGGGAAATTGCCCGTGAAGTTGAAGGTAGCGGAGGGGGGCAGCCTTTTTTCGCCACTGCAGGTGGTAAAAATCCTGCCGGATTAGACAAAGCTCTTGAAAAAGCAAAGACTATGATGAAATAAATACTCCTAAATGATCACCAATTATGGTGAATGATTCAGCATAGATATTTTGCTTCAATGAGTTGTTGCCTTCAGTTTTTGCCAAGGCAATTAGGTGTCATACGACCTGGGAAAAAAATTTGTTCGGATGAAATAGTACAACACACTTTTAGTTTGTTGCATTATTCTTTATATTAGAAATAATATTTACACTACTAATCATATGGTGCAGAGGACATTTGATATTCTGGAGCATATCAATCACAATTATGGCGAAAAACATAATGTTTTAGCGGCCAAGATTGACGGGATTTGGAACCATACCAACATAACCCAGTACATTGATTATGCAAATGCTGTAAGTTCCGGTTTACTGGAACTGGGACTGCAAAAGGGTGATAAATTGCTGTAATATCCAATAACCGCCCCGAATGGAATTATATTGAGATGGGAATGTCGTGTCTTGGCATTGTGCATGTTCCAATTTACCCAACTATTAGTTCCGACGATTTTACTTATATTCTTCACCATTCAGAGCCTAAACTGGTTTTCGTTTCAGACAAAATAATTTATGAAAAGATTAAAGTTATAACTGATAAGCTTGAGGTTGTAAAAGGACTTTTCAGCTTTAACAAAATAAAAGGAGTAAAACACTGGAGTGAAATAGTATCTCTGGGAAAAGAAACTGCTGATAAGCACCATAATACAATGATGTCAATTAAGGTATGTGTTATGCCGGAGGATTTCTCAACTTTAATTTATACATCAGGGACAACAGGCGCTCCAAAAGGTGTGATGCTGTCGCATAAAAATTTGGTTTCAAATATTATGGGTCATGTTAAAAACCATACTCTTGGTCTTGGGCATCGTGCTCTCAGTTTTTTACCCCTGAGCCATATTTACGAAAGATCCCTAAATTATCATTTTCAATATAAGGGTCTCTGTATTTATTATGCTGAAAGTATGGGGACAATCATGGAGAATATCAGAGAAGTAAAACCACATATTTTTACATCTGTACCCCGGTTACTCGAAAGGGTTTACAGCGGCATTATCGGTAAAGGGAAAGACCTTCCATTTATTCAGAAGCAGATATTCTTCTGGGCTGTGAATCTGGGAGATAAATTCAAAAGAAACCGTGAAAATGGGTGGTTTTATCATTTTCAACTTTCTATTGCAGATAAATTAATATTCAGTAAATGGAGAGCAGCTTTGGGTGGTAGCCTTCAACTGGTGGTATCGGGGGGCGCAGCTTTGCAACCTCGGATTAGCCGTATTTTTGGTGCTGCAGGGATAGACATTCTCGAAGGTTACGGGTTAACTGAAACTTCTCCTGTAATAGCCGTTAGTAACGATGTTACTAAGGAAATTATGTATGGGACAGTTGGTCCTGTATTGTCGGGAGTACAGATCAAGTTTGCCGAGGATGGTGAAATTCTATGCAAAGGCCCCAATGTAATGATGGGATATTATAAAGAACCTGAACTTACCCGGGATGTTATTGATGAAGATGGGTGGTTTCACACCGGAGATATCGGAGTTTTGATCGATGGGAAATATTTGAAAATTACTGACCGTAAAAAAGAAATGTTTTAAGCTTTCGAGTGGTAAATATATTGCTCCTCAAGTGATTGAAAATAAATTCAAAGAATCTTTTTTTATTGAACAATTAATGGTAATCGGAGAAAATGAAAAATTTGCCAGTGCCATCATTTCTCCTAACTTTTCGTTCCTGCATAACTGGAGTTCTTTGCATAAAATACATTTTCAGGACAATAAGGATCTGATTAAAAATCCCCAGGTAATTGAGCGGTTTCAAAAGGAAGTAAATTCATTGAATAAATCTCTGGGCTTAACCGAACAGATAAAAAGATTTAAGCTGGTTAGCGAAGAGTGGACCCAACAAACAGGAGAACTATCTCCAACACTTAAGTTAAAGAGAAAATTCCTGGCAGATAAGTATAAAGATATTATTGAAGAGATTTTCTCGAAATCGGGAGATAATGGCGAATAAAAATGAAACGTCCCGAATTTTTCTGGTTTTCGGGACGTTGATTTATTTAGAAAATTACAACCTATTTTATTTTACCTCAAGTACAGCATATTTGGATATTTTCCAGAATTCTTTGGGATTTTCTATTTCCAGGTAAGCAATTTCACCATTTTCCTCTACATAGTTATATGAGTTTTTTGGATGTTCCGTAATCAATTCCACTTTTTTTGCATGTACAGGAATGGTTTTTACTTCATTAATATCAATTTGAGTAAAGTATTTATTGTCAAGATTTTCTTGCAAAGATTTCTTTTTGATCAACCCACCCTCTTTTACCAATAAACCTTTTTCTTTCAGATCTTTATAAGTTCCATATACGAAAAATGCTTTATTGATTTCGTTTTCCTGTTCCTTGATTACATTAAGTGATTTAACCTGAACTACCTGCATACTGTCCAGGTGTTTGTTCATCTCGGCCATTTGAAAATCTTTTTCTTGTAAGAATTTCTTAAGATCGTTAATATCAGCATCCCGAGCCTCAAGCATTACAGTAAGCGAGTTGATTTTTTCTTCCAGACCGGCAATCTTAAATCCGGAATCTTTTAACTTTTTACTTAAGGATGCGATTCGGGTCTTGCTTTCATCTAACAGGGAATTCATCATCTGTATATCCTTGAGGATAGCCTGACGTTTATCCTGACGAAATTCCGGATCGTTCGATTGGATGGAGATAATGTTTCTCTTTTGTTTAATTACACTCAGGTCATTTTCAATCTGGTCGAAAGTGGCCATCATGTCTGTCATAAGCGAATCGCGGGTTTCGAGATTGTTGTTTAACTTTTGGTTTTCACTGGTAAGCGTTGTATTGGCTTCTTTTTCTCTATTATAATTTTTGTTGATTGAAATTATTTCAATAACTGCTATGATTACCAAAACACCAAGAATAACGGATAATATCAATCCTGTTCTTCCTGTTTTTTTTAAAGGTGCATCATTGGTTGGTTTGTAAGTATTCTGGTCCATGATATAAATTTTAAGGTTACAATAACCTTAATTCAACTTATATGCCAAGTGGTAATATGGAATCCTATGTTGCAGTAAATAAGGTACTTATGTATTATGAAGTTAGTTCGCTTTCTCTCATTTTGATATATTATTCTCATTTTGAGAATCCAAAAGGTAAATTCCTTTTTCGTCCAAACGGATCAGCCGGGCTTTATACAAAGCTCCTACAGCCATTTTGAAAGCTTTTTTACTAATGTTAAGTTTCAGATAAATTAATTCAGGATCCGATTTATCTGTCAGGTCCAAAAAGCCATTATTCTTTTTAAGTTTATCGAGTAATGCGGTACTAACCTTATCAATTCTCTGATAACCAGGTTTGCTCAAGCTAATATCAATTTTGTCATCTTCTCTGATTTTTTTGATATAACCTTTAAGCTTCATTCCTTTAGACAGGGGTTGAAAAACTTCGTTGGTATAGATTATTCCCCAATGGGTATGATTAATGATTGCGTTATACCCTAATTCAGTTTGATTCGCCATGATTAGGTCAACTTCCTGACCAGGTTCATAATCAGGAGGGATATTGTCTAGAAATTTATCAAGCTTCGCAGAAGCAGCTATTCGTTTTGAATCTGAATCAAGATATAGAAATACAAGATAATATTTTCCTTCCTGCATGGTTTGCTGTTGTTCTCTGAAGGGAACAAGCAAGTCTTTCATTAATCCCCAGTCTAAAAAAGCTCCGATAGAGTTTACTGATACAACCTGAAGGTAAGCAAACTCATTTACCCTGGCTAATGGTTTTTCGGTTGTGGCTATTATTCTATCGTCCGAATCGAAATATATAAAAACTTCAATGGAATCGCCCGGCGAACAATTTTCGGGTACGTATCTTTTGGGAAGAAGTATTTCGCCCCATTCTTCTCCATCGAGGTATAGACCAAAATCTAATGCTTTTACTATCTTAAGTGTATTGTAATTACCTACTTCAACCATATCAAAAAATTAATATTTGATGCGCAAAAATACTAATAATAAATGGGCTTATCTATTTTGTCGATTCAACCTCCGCATGAATAAGTAAAATAAAACAAAAGCTGGTAATAACTGTTTTTATGGTCAAATGCTGATTGCTACTTCAAACAGACCGGATATGACGCGTAATTACCTGTGCAGGAGATTTTTTGTTGTTGTAACTCTAACCTTAATATATTCTACTCTTTCTACTTACTCGAATGAGAGCATTTTGTCTTCTTTTGAGAATCAACCTGTTTCTAATGTGTCAAACATCATTAATGAAGCGCCTGTTTTGGGAGGTATTGAAGTTACAAACCTACTTTATAATGAAGGTTCAGGGACAATATCTGTTAGTGATTCTATAGCAATCTCTGATAATGATAATATTTCTCTTCAATCGGCCGAAATAGAAATTTCAGAAGGATTTAAAAGCGATCAGGATCAACTTACCTTCATTAATTCGGATGGAATAACCGGAAACTGGGATACTGAAAACGGGATACTCACATTAATAGGAGAGGCAAGTATCACCAATTATCAAACAGCTCTCCGTAATATAAAATACGAAAATACCAATACCACCAATCCTTCCACAGTAAGCAGAACTGTTTCGTTTACAGTAAACGATGGCTTTACTGCATCCAACACGCAAGCACGCAATATATCCGTTGTCCACACCAATATTGCTCCTGAGTTGGGCGCTATTGAAGGTTCAGCGCTTACGTACAACGAAGGTGCCGGAAAAGTATCTGTAACATCGTCCATTACGGTGTCGGATGCTGACCATGCCAATCTTCAGCGGCCGAGGTGAAATTTACGGCAGGCTATACCAGCGGACAGGATGTTTTATCGTTTACCAATGCCAATGGTATCTCGGCAGGCTGGGATGCCGGAACAAGTGTGCTGAGTCTCACAGGAGAGGCTTCCGTATCTGAATATCAAACAGCTCTCCGGAATGTAAAATACGAAAATACCAATACCACCAATCCATCAAATACAGTTCGGACAATCTCATTTAAAACAAATGATGGTACTGCTGCTTCAAATTCAATTTCAAGAAATATTGAAGTGATACACGAAAATAAAGCTCCTGTAATTTCATCCATAGAGACTGCAAATTTGATTTTCAATATTGGTGACGAGCCTAGAAGCATTACTTCTGCTATATCCATTTCGGATATTGACGATAATAATCTGTCATCTGCTGTAGTAAGTATCACTGGTGGCTATATTGCAGGTGAAGATGTACTTTCGTTTACAAATGCCGATAATATTACCGGAACATGGAATTCCGGTAATGGAACACTTACTCTTACAGGTGTTTCAACTATTTTGAATTATCAAAAGGCAATAAGAAATGTTAAATATAGCAACACACTGGATTCTAACCCCACTCTGGCGAACCGTACCATAACCATTTATGTTGATGATGGTGAGGTTAACAGTAATTCTTTAAATCGGACAATTTCCATCAATTCCCCTCCTGTTGCAAATGACATAAAAGTGGAAGGTTTATTAACAGTTTGTAAAACATTAACGGGAAGTTATACCTATGCAGATGCTGAAAACGATTTGGAAAACTTTACAACCTTTAGGTGGTTAAGAGCTGCCGAAATAAATGGTGTTAAAACAGCAATACCTGGAGCTACTTCTCTTACTTATACCATAACACCCAGCGACAATGATCAATATCTTTTTTTGGAGGTTACCCCTCAGGCAAAAACAGGAAGTATTCAGGGTGCTGTTGTGATTAGCCAGGCAACAGGTAAAATTCAGAATCTCTTGCCTACAGCTTTGTTTTCGGGAACCGCAAGTATATGCGAAGGGGCTACTGCTAATTTAAGGGTTACACTTACTGGTGCACCACCCTTCACCCTTGTTTATTCAAACGGTGTTGAAAATGTAACACTAAATACAAATAATCTTGTAAATGATATCCCTGTAACAAGGGCAGGCACTTATAAAGGTGTAAGTTTAATTGATAACCTTGGCTGCAAGGTCGAAGATCTTCCTACTTCGGCTATAATTACTGTTAAGCCTGCTCCAGATGTGAAGATAACTGACCTTAATTCAGCATATAGCTTAAGAGGAAGTTCGGTTCCTTTAAAGGGAACTCCGGTTGGTGGCGCTTTTTCAGGAAAAGGAGTTGTTACATCCAATAATACCTTTAATCCTTCTTTGGCAGGATTGGAGGGTTCGCCGCATCCAATTGTTTATACATACATCGATCCTGTATCCTCATGCGCGGCGTCAGATACTGTTTGGGTTGAAGTAATTGATGCTAATGCAAGCATATCAGGTTTAAGGTCTCAGCTTCAA
>JAAUTT010000193.1 GCA_012031335.1 Bacteroidales bacterium
CACAGCCCCCATAAAAGCAGTTTTGTTAACATGGCTATTCCAAGAATAACAAACCCGCAATGACTCACTGAAGAATATGCGTTCATATATTTCAGGTCCTTCTGCATCATGGTAGCGAATGCCCCATAATGATAGCAATGGAGGCTAGTATTATAAAAATCCAGGACCATTCCTGCGCAGCGTCGGGCATAAGATAGGTGGCAACTCTCAAGGCTCCGTAACCTCCCAGTTTCATCGAAATTCCGGCAAGAAACATCGAGGCGGCAGTTGGTGCTGAAGAGTGTCCATCAGGTGCCCAGGTATGAAATGGAAACATCGCTGTAAAAACACCAAATCCCGTGAAAATGAGCAAATAAACAGGAACCTGTATCTCCATAGGGAATTTAATCTGCGACAGCTGATGTAGATCCCAGGTATTTTGTCCCCATATATGCCAGATGCGAAAATATAAAGCGGTGATGCCTAAAAATACCAGGGCAGAACCGGCCATCAGCATCAAAGCAAGTTTCATAGCGCTGTATTCCTTTTTACCACTCCCCCAGATACCAATCAGCAGGTATTTTGGAATAACCGCAAGTTCCAGGAAGAAAAACATCATGAACAAATCGGTTGACATAAAGAATCCATAAGCTCCCAAACTCAAAAGTACAATGAGAAAGAAAAATTCCTTAACCTGTCGTTCTATTCTCCAGGAAACAAGAATACCTGCAACTACCACCATGGCGGTAAGAAGTATCATGGTAAGTGAAATACCATCCACACCGGTCCGAAAATAGATATCCAAAGGAGGAAACCAGGCAGCAGCACCCTGGAAAAGCATTTCACCAGTTTCACCCAACTCACGCAGATGAATATAAAAAATAGTCAACCAAACAGCAAAACCCAACTGAAGTATGCTCCCCAACAAAGCAATAAGCTTGATGCTACTTCCTTTCTTTACCATTAAAATGGCAAAGGAAGTGAGAAGTGGAATCAGCAGGAGTATGGATAAATAAACGTTCATATATTCAAATCAAATTGTACAATATCTAAATAAAATTCACAATCAGAAGAAGTGCAAGTACCAGAACCCCACCTAAGAAAAACAGCGTATAAGTTTGTAACCTTCCCGACTGCATACCTTTAATTGCTTCCGAAGTAGCAGTTGTCACCGAAGCATATCCGTTTATCATTCCATCAACGATATTCTTATCAATCCAGGCAGCTGGTCGCCCTATCAGATTGAAAAGTATATTTTTGTAACAAACAGGTAAATTTCGTCGATATAGAATTTGTTATAAGCCCATTTATAGAATCTGCCAAAAGATACTGAAACCTTATCAGGGTTATCGTTTTTCCTTAAATACATTAATGCAGCTACGCCAATTCCTAAAACACCGATAAGAACTGGGGCAATTGAGAATGTTAAATGAAAAGGCAGTTCTATAACTTTACCATCTGCACTAACAAAATGGCCGAAAGGGATATAACCTGCAAATACAGCTCCCAGGGCAAGAATAATAAGAGGTATGTTCATTGCCCACATCCCCTTTTCATGATTATGATGTCCGTGATCATCGGTCTTAAACCAGAAAATTCGAAAATAAAGTCTGAACATGTAAAAAGCAGTTAAACCACTAGTTAGAAGTGCTATATAAAAAATGACGGAATTGCCATGATAGGCAGCATTAAGAATAGCTTCCTTACTAAAGAAACCTGATAAAAAAGGTACACCGGCAATGGCTAAACATGCCAGTAAAAAACTAATATGGGTAATTGGCATCGACTTACGCAATCCTCCCATGTCTTTCATCTCGTTACTGTGTACTGCATGGATAACTGCTCCGGCACCAAGGAATAACAATGCTTTAAAGAAAGCATGGGTAAATAAATGGAACATGGAGGCTGTATACCCTTCATTTTCCCCTTCGCCCCAGCCTGATACACCTAAGGCAAACATCATAAAGGCAATCTGTGATATTGTTGAATAAGCGAGTACTCTTTTTATATCCGTTTGAGTACAAGCAATTATAGCAGCAAATAAAGCAGTAAACACTCCAATATAACCAACCACAGCTAAAGCATCGGGAGCAGAAATGGCAAATACCGGGAATAAACGGGCTACCAGAAACACACCCGCAACAACCATGGTGGCTGCGTGGATTAATGCAGATACTGGTGTTGGCCCCTCCATCGCATCGGGTAACCAGATATGAAGCGGAAACATTGCTGATTTACCTGCACCACCCGTAAATACAAGTAATAAGCCCCACGACAATGCCGACATACCCATGAACGAACCGGCAGTGAGTGTGGCAAGATAAGTCGAATCAGGCTGGGTAAGCCGCTCAATAAGCGTAAAAAAGTCGAGTGTTTCAGCGCCAAAACTTAACATCAAAATGCCTATAAGAAAACCCAAATCGGCAAAACGGGTAACAATAAAGGCTTTTTTGGCTGCGGCAATGGCAGATGGTTTTGTAAAATAAAAACCTATGAGTAAGAATGATGACACACCTACCAACTCCCAGAAAATGTACATCTGAAATAAATTCATAGCAACAACCAGTCCCAACATAGAAAAGGTAAACAGAGAGAGGTAAGCGTAATATGTTCCGAATCTCTCCTCACCATGCATGTATTTAAAACTGTAAAGATGAACCATCGCCGAAATAATTGTGATAACAACAAGCATCATCACCGATATGGGATCTAGAACAATCCCGATATTAATGGATAGGTTCTCATTAAATTGTAACCAGCTAATTTCAAGTGCACGATGGGGTATATAAATACCATTGCTTTCTCCAAACTGGAAAAAATACCCATAGGCTGTAAACAAAGCAAGTATCGTAGTTATAAATAAAACCGATGTTCCTGCAATTCCGGCGGTGCCTGGTGAAATTCTTTTACCAAGTAGACTTATCCCGGCAAAACTCATCAAGGGCAAAAGAAGTATAAGTAAAGCGGCTATTTCGTATGCGCTCATATGCTTAAAATTTCATTGTGTTAGTATCTTCTATATCGATGGTATTAAATTTCCGATACAGATTAATGATGATTGCAATTGCCAGAGAAACTTCAGCCGCAGCAACGGTAATAATAAATAAGGTAAAGAAAACTCCCTCGAGTTGATGAGGATACAGATATTTATTAAAAGCGATGAAGTTAATGTTGATACTATTAAGAATAAGCTCTATCGACATCAGCATTGTAATCATATTCCGACGTGAAAAGAAACCGTAAATTCCCAGAAAGAATAAACAGGAGCTTAATATCAACACGTGCGATAATGGTACTTGTTCCATAATTTATATTTTAGTCCACGGTCGACTCACAACAGTCCAACGTGCAAATCATTTAATTTTTTTTTTGTTTTCATTGCAATCACAATACTACCAATCATGGCAGCAAGTAACAGGATACTCACAACTTCAAACGGGAATACATACCCGTATTTACTATAATCCATAAGCTGCATTCCAATATTTTTCACCGAATGTTCAATGGCTGGTTCAGTTGAGGCAGTATAACTGAAATAATAAAGAATATGAGTAGCCAGCAGCAAACCCACTCCAGCAATAAGAACGGACCATAGTATATGTTTAGGCAACCTGGAAGGAAGCCTTTCACCAGCCTGATGGGTAAGGAATATGGAGAAAATAATCAGCACAACAATACCTCCTACATAAATTACAATCTGCAGTGCTGCAATGAACTGCATGTCCATAATAATATAAATACCTGCAATACCAATTAATGATAGGAGCAGATAAACGGCAGCCCTGAAAATTTTACGGGTAAAAACCGTTAGTACCCCAAAGGTTAGAACTAAGGCACCTAAAATATAAAAACATAACAGCAGAGGCACTCATGATTCTTTTTCTTTAAGTTTTGAACCTGGTTTGTTAAGCACTTTGATCAAATCGTTGCGGTTATATACGCTCAATTCGAATGAATTTTTCATGGTAATGGCATCCTGCGGACAGGCATCGATACATTGTCCACACATGGTACACATACCAAGATTATAGACCCATTTATCAAGTACTTTCTTTTTCTTTCCGTCTTCCCCTTCAATAGTGGCCGAAATAATTTTAATAGTTCCGTTCGGACAAGCCATTTCGCAAAGTGTACAGGCAGTACATTTGTGACGGTTATTTTCGTCGTGTGGCAACACTACTTCGCCAGCGAATTTTTCGGGAATATAAATGGAGGTAGTCCTGTTTTCAGGATACTGCTCCACAATGTGTTTCCAGGGACGGACAAAAATATTTGAGCGTAAGCAACAACCCTTTGGATAAGGAGTAGAAGCCCTGCGCCACATCTTTTATATATTGAATTAATGCTCTCATTCTTTCAATTATTAATCATTAAAAGTGCCAACCCATTACTACCAGGAATGCAACAATTACAACATTAACTATACTAAGTGGCAGTAAGTATTTCCATTCGAGTTTCAAAAGCTGGTCGATACGAAGACGTGGGAAAGTCCAGCGGAACCACATCATGAGGAAGATGATAAAGAATGTTTTTCCGAAGAACCAGATCCAGCTCGGTATAAAATCCATCACACCGTTAAAAGCGTCAAATCCGTAAATGTGAAAAGGAAGCCAGCCACCAAGGAATACTGTAGATGCTATCATTGCAATTACAGCCATGTTAATATACTCAGTAAGGTAAAACATACCAAACTGCATCCCCGAAAATTCGGTATGATAACCAGCGGTAAGTTCCGATTCAGCTTCAGCAAGGTCGAAAGGTGCCCGGTTTGTTTCGGCTGTTCCGGCAATTACATAAACCACAAAGGCAAACATAATGGGTAAATGTCCTTTAAAAATCCACCATCCATCAGCTTGCGACGCAATTATTTCTGAAACAGAAAGGCTTCCGCACATTGCAATTACGGCAACAATACTTAACCCTGCAGATAGCTCGTAACTTACAATCTGAGCTCCACTGCGCATAGCTCCTAAAAGTGAATATTTATTGTTACTCGACCATCCAGCCATCAAAATACCAATAACACCGATTGATGAAACAGCGGTTACATATAAAATACCAATATTCATGTCCCAAAGCTGTAAACCCGGCGCAAACGACATTGGTGCCAAAGACATAAAAGCAACGGCAAGAACCAGAATTGGTGCGAAACCAAAAAGGAATTTGTCTACAGTAAAGGGAGTAAAACTTTCTTTAAGAAGAAGCTTAAAAACGTCGGCAAAAACCTGCATGGTTCCCCACAGACCTACACGGTGAGGGCCGAGACGCAACTGCATAAACCCGGCCACCTTACGTTCCATGTAAACAAACAACACAGCCAGAACTACCACCAGCAAAATCATGGCAACACCAGCAAGCACAAACTCACTGAAAAGAGCCCATCCTGGCGACAAAGCCGCATTCAGAGTCTCGTGAATCCATTTTGTTATATCAGAAAATTCAATAGTCAATGTCATACAAATATTTTTATAGGCAGACAACCTGCTTGTTTATCTGTCAATATCAGGAATTACCAAATCGAGTGTTGCCATACTGGCCATAAGGTCTCCGAGTTTTGCCCCAACAGTAATTGGCTTTAAGGCTCCAAGATTTGAAAAGTTAGGTGCTCTCAGTTTTAAACGGTAAGGTTTGTTACCACCATCGCTCACAATATACACTCCAAGCTCACCACGCGCGGTTTCAACACGCTGATAATACTCGCCAGCAGGTAATTTCACAATGCCTTTCAGTTTAGCGCGGTATTCGCCTTCGGGAATATTGTCAATTATCTGTTCGATAATATGAATCGATTGTTTCATCTCTTCCATACGAACCATGTAACGGCTCCAACTATCGAAACCATCAATAACTATTTCCTTGAAGTCGAGTTTCTCGTATCCATCGTATGGATAATATTTGCGAACGTCGCAGCTTATTCCCGATGCACGGGCAGTGGGACCGGTTACACCCAGCGAAATTGCAAGCTCTTTTGGCAAAACACCTACTCCTTTTAAACGATGCTGAAAAATTACATTCCCAGTGATTAAGGTTTCGTATTCCTTCAAATGTTCCTTAACGGTAACAAGCAAAGTTTTGAGACGAGTAACAAAATTGGAATTAATATCGGTCATCACTCCACCCGGAGTAATATAATTCATGGTGAGGCGGTTTCCTGTATTTTCTTCGAAAATTTCGAGAATACGCTCGCGATCGCGGAAAGCAAGGAAGAATGGAGTAACAGCACCAAGGTACCATTGCGCAGGATCCCCACCATAATTCGATGCGATGTTAAGCGCTGCAACTCGGCCATCAGAATACGAATAGCTTTGGCACGAGCCGGAACTTCAACCTGTAATCCTTTTTCGATAGCAAGAGAGCAAGCCTGGTTGTTGATATGGGCCGAAAGATAATCCATACGGCTTGTAAGATAGATGAACTGCTTGTATCCAAGCGATTCGCACATCTTTTCAATACCCCGGTGAATATATCCTAAGTGAGGAAGAAGGTCTTTTATGGTTTCGCCATCGAGTGTGGCCTGAAGTCGGAGAACGCCGTGTGTTGAAGGGTGTTGAGGCCCAATATTCACAACAAATTCTTCGGTCATTTCGTTAGGTAACGCCGTATTTTGGTTTTCCATTGGAAAGTTCTACAAGGTTACTATGTTAATATCGTCTTTATAATCTTTGCGAAGCGGAAATCCGGGCCATTCATCGCCTAGCATAATTCTGCGCAGGTAGGGGTGACCACTGAATTTGATTCCGAACATATCGTAAATTTCGTTTTCGTATAAATCGGCAGCCTTCCATAAGTCGTTTACAGAAGGAAGTTCAGGATTTTCGCGATCAGTAAGCACAACTTTCAACACCATATCGTGACGGTGTGTGGTTGAGTTCAGGTGATAAACCATTTCGAGGTTTGGATTGCGGTCGACCGCTGTTTCGCAAAACAGAAAATCGAAAAGAGTTTCGGGTGAATCCTTCAACTTTTTAGCAATGGTAAGCAGTTCCGGCTTATCGGCATATAAACAGGGAAATCAAAGGTTTCCTCAACTTTATTTTGCGGAAACGTTTGTTCAAGATAATTTTTCAGTTCTTCCTTAGTCATTTACAACAGATATTTTGAAACTGATTATTCTTCGTCATTTTTCTTAGGCTTTTCAATTACGTAAGCCTTTGAATTTTTGATTTTATTCTGAAGTGTCATCATACCGTGAATCAAAGCTTCAGGGCGGGGAGGACAGCCGGGAATATACACATCCACAGGAATTAAATTATCCACACCTTTCACAACAGAATACGAATTATAGAAGAAGGGGCCGCCTGAGATAGCGCATGCACCCATAGCAATAACATAGCGGGGTTCCGGCATTTGATTGTACAAACGTTTTAAAACCGGTGCCATTTTATAGGTAATGGTACCTGCGACAATTATCAAGTCGCACTGGCGTGGACTGGCTCTCATCACTTCGAACCCGAAACGCGACCAGTCGTATTTTGCCGAAACGGTCGACATGAGTTCAATAGCACAACAGCTTGTTCCAAACGAAAGAGGCCAAAGCGAATTACTCGGGCCCAGTTTGCAATAGCATCGACGCTGGTAACTATAAA
>JAAUTT010000194.1 GCA_012031335.1 Bacteroidales bacterium
GTTAAAAAGATGCTTCAAAATTAGTACAATGGATTACAATCATACCTTCAGTGCAATTTTTTATTATCCATCATACAATTTTAGGCATCTGCTAAAAAAAAAATATATGAAAAGGTAAATACAACATCGTTAAAGTTTTGATTTTAACAACCTTGATAGGAGTTGGATCTTGCGAACAGAAGGAGTTTTTTAAATTAACTAATCCTCCGGAAAATCCCTGGTTAAATATCAGTGAGTTTGAGAGGGCTGCAGTGTCGCCATACAATTATGCCTTTTGTTCCGACTGGGGAGGTGCCTATTTTATGAACTACCGGGTTATTCTGGATGCAATGACCGATTTAGTTTACAGGATCCCCGGGGCCTCCGCTAACTGGCCTGTTGATGAGGTGTATAACCGGCAAACAACAGTAGAAGCCGACAGAGGTATTTCCGCATATAACGCGGCTTATAATACAATCGGTATTTGTAATTCGGCACTCGATTTTTATTATAACAATAATGAGAACCCATATCCGGATGCATTACCGGAGGAGAAGGAATATAACCTGAAACGCATAATCGGAGAATTGCATTTTATGCGGGCTTATTCTTATTACAATTTACTTGTATACCATGCCCCAGTAATTAGTGATCCGGAATATAAAACAAAAAAAGTACTTCCCTTGCGTTTAAACTTTACCGATGCAGATGCTGCGCTGAATCCTGTTTACGCTACCGCCGAAGAACTTTACAGTACCGTTGAAACAGACCTTCTTAAGGCAAAAGAATTGTTGCCCGAATCGTTTATTGCAGGAAAACACCACCCATCCTATCAATATGGCAGGGTAAACCGTTTTGTGGCAAATGCTATATTAGCCCGGCTATATTTCAGGCTTGGAAAGTTCGATGAAGCTATTGAAGAACTTAATATAGTAATTGATCAGAATGGCGGTAGATTTAATCTGAATCAGGATCCCATCGAAGCATTTAATCGCAACGACGGACAAAAAGGGGATGAAGTGATTTGGTATGCTTTATATTATGATGTGCAAAAAGGAACGATTCCCAAGGAGGCAACAATGTTTACCTATCTCGATTACCGGGCAACCAATGGTGGTCATGGTGCAGACCATCGCCGAAGTACCTGGCATACTTATTCCATGAGTAATGATGCTGCTAAACGGATTGGGTGGATGGATAACAATCTTAATGTAACGCCCCAGGCCTTAAGGGATAAGCGGTATAAACAGCTATACTGGAGACTGGAAGGCTATTGTGGTGCTGCTGGTTGCGGAAGTCCAGAGGCTTATGATATGCAATATACGCTAAATCTAAATCCCAGAATTTGGGGAGATAAATATTACAGGGGGGCTGATGGCAGGTTTACAAATGTTCCCGTTATCAGATTATCCGAAATGTATCTCACCCGGTCCATACTGCGGTATCGGAACGGGGACCTCATTGGTGCTGCCAACGACCTGAATGCTGTTAGAAAACGGGCATGGGATGCTGGTGTTGCTGGTAATTCATACGAAGCCTCATCGGATTTTGTAAGCGCAGCGAATATTTCCGATGAAATGATTCACAACGAACGAATTCGTGAACTTGCTTTTGAGGGAGATTGGCTCATATATCGCGAAAATCTAGGGTTACCAATTTTAGCTGGCGACAGAGAAAATACTGCCCCTGTTAATTCACCCTACCAATCCTTACAATGGGTTATTCCGCAGGCTGAGCTTAATTTCAAAACGGATTAGAACTGAATTTATCCTCCTATTTCCTTTTTATTCCAATATCAGGCAGGAAAACAGTGATGATGCCGATAAGGGGCAGGAAAGCACAAACATGGTATACATTTTCAATGCTGGTTTTGTCGGCCAGGATACCGAGCAGGGCTGATGCCAGTCCGCCCATTCCAAAGGCAAGCCCAAAGAATAATCCTGAAATCATACCGATTTTCCCCGGAATAAGTTCCTGAGCATATACCACGATGGCCGAAAAGGCAGAGGCAAGGATTACGCCGATCATGATGCTGAGCACGGTAGTCCAGAACAGGTTAGCATATGGCATAAGCAGGGTAAAAGGCGCTACCCCGAGAATGGAGAACCAGATAACATACTTTCGTCCAACACGGTCGCCAATGGGTCCGCCCATGAGTGTACCGGCGGCTACGGCAAACAGAAACAGGAACAGATGCACCTGCGACGATTGTACTGATACATTGAACTTATGCATGAGGTAAAAGGTAAAATAACTGGATATGGATGCCAGATAGAAATATTTGGAGAAGATAAGCACCAGCAAAATTACCAGCGCCCAGCCCACTTTTGCTTTCGATAACGTATGTACGGGTATGGCAGTAACTATTCTTTTCCGCATCCTGTTTGTATGGTGTGTATACCAATTGCCAACATTAACAAGCACAATAATGGCAAGCAGCGCAAGTATCGAAAACCAGAGGATGCTCGACTGTCCAAAGGGAACAATTATCAGCGCTGCCAAAATTGGTCCCAACGATCCGCCCAGGTTACCACCCACCTGGAAAATAGACTGGGCAAGTCCACGCCGGCCACCAGAAGCCATATAGGCAACCTTGGATGCTTCGGGATGAAAAACCGACGATCCGGTGCCTATAATAGCCACCGACAGTAGTAACAAAGCATAATTTGTTGCCTGCGAAAGCAGTATAAGCCCGGTAAGGGTAAATCCCATTCCTATGGCAAGCGAAAATGGTTGTGGTTTGCGGTCGGTGTACAAGCCAATAAGCGGCTGCAAAAGCGATGCTGTTAATTGAAACACCAGGGTGATAACCCCAATTTGCGAAAAGCTAAGGTGAAACGATTGCTTCACAATCGGATAAATGGAAGGAATCAGCGACTGTATGGTGTCGTTAAGGAGGTGCGAAAAGCTAATGGATAATAAGATGGAGTAAACTGTTTTTCCTGCTATATCGCGCACTACGACTGTCGGGGTCTGGTCTTCCTGATTTTGCATGTCTCAGTAAAATAAATTTCCAAAAATACACAACAATTGGTGATGGTGAGATAAAATTTTTTAGATAAACAGAGAAATTCAGGTGTATTTTTATTCATCCAGCAGCAACACTATCAAACATGTTTTGCAGAGGATTTCTCTCTTTAAGAGTGTGTCTTTTCAGGATTCGGTCAGGAATTGTATTATTTTTAACTTTTTTAACATGCAGCAGGGGAGGTGTAACAAACAAAAAGTCATAAAAAAAGGCTGTCTACAATTTCGACAGCCTTTTACGATAAATTTGCCTATAACACCTTAATCAAACCATTCATTCCAAAATGGGCCATTATCCTTGGTTGCTTCCCTGTAATTCGAAAATTCATTCCTTGCAATTGCACCATCATTGTCCTGATCCATCAAACCAAAGGTATAATTATAAAATTCGGTTCGACTCAATGAATTATCCTTGTTAGTATCAAAGTTTTCAAAAGCCGATACTAGCTTTTTATTGAACTCATCTTCGTTGATATAATTATTCTTATCCGTATCCAAATCGCTGAATTTTACCTCCATATCAGCTTTTTTATTGGTGTTCACCATCAGTTTTGCCTGATTCCACTCCATGGAATCGATTCTGTCATCCGAATTTGTATCCACAATTTTGAATACTTCTTCCTTTAATTCCAGGGCCGAAAGCCTGTTGTTGTTGTTTTCATCCCAATTTACAAATACTTCAGCATTTTGTTTGAATTCACTTTTTTCGATTTTATTATTGTTATTTGCATCCCATTTCTCAAATGCTTTGTCCTCTTTCGTCTGAGAATAAGCCATTGTTGCCGCAAGTGAGCATGTAGCCGCTATTAAAAGTTTCATTTTCATAATACCAAATTTTAAGTTCAACATAAATTAATTCAGTTTATTTATGCCAATAACTGCGCAAATACAGCAAACGGATATAAACCAGCGATTTATTGAATATATGCTAAAAACCTGTGTTTATTATATGCCACACTCTGTTGAATTGATTCAACAAGGGTGTGTTCATGTAAGTGTCTGAAAGTAATGTAGATAATTGATATGGAACTGGCGAATGGCATGCAGCGGATTAAGACTGAGCTGGTATAAATACATATTACCAATCACATTAAGGACATGGTTTTAAGGAGTTATATTCATTACCAGAATGCTAACCATACAGCACTCATTGGGTGGTTTTTGCAGTATTACTGCCGATTTGTTAAATAGACAATTAAATACGTTTCATCGATTCTACTTTAAACTCAAAGGTAAGATCCATAAAACTGGAACCGGATCCGTAATTATTTATAGAGTAAATGTATGATGCCGGTGCCTGTCCGATTATATTAATTAAGCTTACCTCGTATGTGCTTACTCCCAAGTCTTCATCATTATCCAGAGGTGGTGAGTCACGTTCGCCCATGTCCAAACGTAAAACAATTTTATCGTTACCATTTAAATTGGTGTAACTACGTTTTGTTGTCGTATTATTTGTGAAACTATGTGTACCGCCTTTACCAACACTTAGGTAAGTTCCACCAACCGATACCGACCAATGTGTATAACCTGTGTTTGAATTACTTTTAAGGTAGCTTTTAATATTGCCATATAATTCGTTATTACTATCATCGCCATCTTCAAATTCGGGTTTTAACGACACCAACCGTACCGATATATCATAACGCAAATTGTCGGTACGCGGTATGGCAGTGCGAATGGGGTACGAGGCCGCAAATACCACTTTGGCAATGGTGTTATCGTTAATGTAACGTAGTTTATACGAGATTGGAGCACCAGGCGAGGTTTTAGAAAAATTGCCTCCCTGTACTATATATTTTTTAAAATCGGCAAAGCCATTTATAGCTGTTCCTGCATCGGCTCCCGAACCACCAAGTACATATACCTTCATGGTCGATTTGGCTTTTAGCTTTTCGAAATCGGCAGAGGCATCGGCACTAACGCTGGCATACGAACCTTCGAGATAGGTATGCACTTCGGATTCCGAAAGTTCCGACTCAACTGTAAATAGTGCCATACGGCCAAAAGTTACGGTTGAAATGTACATGGGCATAAGCGAACCGTATTTATTGCTGCTGGGTACTTCGTCAATTAAATCGGCTGGTGATGCAGGTAAATCCAAATCGAGTGTATAGTAGTTTTGTATAAATTTAGCCACTACACGCGATTTAATGGTTTTCGAGGAGTAATTAAAACTTCCGTTTACATCCACTATACCTGATTGATAGCTGGCGTGTAACGAGAGGTTAAGCTGTTCGCGACTGTAAACATTCTCAATGGTGAAACCTAAATTGGCCGGCGGAACATCGTAATTCTGGCTCATTAAGGTATTAACCGCTTCTCTTACGGTAGATAATTTCGGATCGTTTACCTGAACCGAGACTTTGGTTGCTCCTTGCAGTGAGGTTGAAATGGTTATGGGTTTACGTTTTACGGAAATTGGTAAATAACTGCCATCTATTATGCTTTCGCCTTTTATAAGTGCTCCTGGGTAAATAACATCGGTTTGCGGATTTAAAACAATTTGCTCGTCGTATCCCGCGGCAGCAGTATAATAATCAATGGTATAATTATATTCCAAATCCTGTTCGCTTACAGTACTGTCCACTGCAGCAGCCTTCTCAGCCGGAAAAGTTACAGGAGGCAAATTGGCAATGTATTGGTTGGTTACCGAACTTATATCGGTCGATGAATCCTTTTGGCAACTGTAACTGAAGCCTAAGATTATTAAAACCAAGCCAATTCCCCATTTGGGTTTTTAATTGTGAAAGGTGTTTGTTAAAAACGGTTTTGTTTTGAATTAATCTCTTTATCATAATATAGAATTAATTTAAAATAAAGATTAAAACTATATTACAAGTATTTACAATTATTGTTTAAAAGCTATTTGGTATATGGATATTTATTTATATCAATTCTGAATGTTTTACCGATTGCATATTACCATTCTGCCTATTAAACCGTATTTTTTCGGAGCAATTATAAATTAGTTTTAAAGTAATGGTTTCATTATTTTTATTCATTGTTTATTTAGTTTTAACTAATAATCCAACAAAGGATCGGCAACGTTTTTAATTGATTGATACTTTATCTATACTATCGAAAAGGTAAATGCGCTGTGTTGTGGGAAAACAACGGTAAAGTTTTTTTGATACAATATGCTTGCGATACTGGATATATGCTATCGGGATCCGGTTGCTTTTGCAGCAAAATCTACAAACCCCAGATTAAGTCTGAGCACCTGCAGTTGTCGTAAGGAAAAGCAATGTCAAAGTAATTTGAAAATTCCGGATGTTGTTCATTATTTTGTTTTTGAAATAAACAACCGAAAACGAAAAATGGTAACCATTGCAATATTTATTGCCAATAAGGAGAGGAATATAGACGAAGAACCTGAACTTGGCAATAATGGGTCTGTAATTCGAATCAATGATTATGGGGATTAATAGAGCGGAATACTTAATGAAGCGTTGATGCTCGGAGGGATTGCAAGTTTTCTTTTTACAAAGGTTGAACTTCGATTTCTTGGTCAGCAAATCATCACAGAAAAGGCCCGGATACTTTGAATTATTATATGTGGGGGTGCTGCTTTGGCAGGTATAATAATGTTTTTGGCACGGAGAAAAACATAACACCTGGTATCCGGTAAACCAATTAAATTAAAATATCCCAGGCATTTTCCGGAAGAAATTGCCGGGACATTTGTTTCGGTTAAAGCTTCATCATCTTAAAATCCTTGTCTTATTCCTGCATTCTGGAGCGATTTTACTACGGGCTTGGCAGGCAATTTAACTGGTAGCATTGCTGCATGGTAGGCAAAGGCCGCTGTGATTATGGCATTTTGTTTTAAATCGGCCATCAGCAGTCTTTCGTATGTATCCATGGGTGTGTGATAGCCTCGGCCATATTCTATCCTGTCCTGGATAAACTGAAATCCGGGGAGCCCTACGGCATCAAACGCCAGGTGATCGGTTCCTCCTGTATTTCGTATGGTAACAGTGGATGCACCCATATCGGCAAAGGGTTTGAGCCAGGCTTCAAAAACAGGTCTTACAAGTTCATTTTCCTGAAGATAAATTCCTCTGTATTTTCCCGTTCCGTTGTCCATATTGAAATAACCTGCAAACTTATCATATTCGGGTTTATGTTCTTTGGTGCCGGAGTCGACAAGATGTTTTTCCACATATCCGCGCGAACCATGCAAACCTTGTTCTTCACCACCCCACAAAGCCACCCTGATAGTTCTTTTTTGGTGTGGCTTCAATAGATTTCAGGATGCGAAGGGCTTCAAGCATCACCACACAGCCCGAGGCATTATCGGCTGCACCGGTACCACCATGCCACGAGTCGAGATGGGCTCCTATCATCACTACTTCATTTTTCAACACTTTGTCTGTTCCGGGCAATTCTCCGATAACATTAAATACTTTAGGACTGGCAAAAAAATTATTCCGCACTTCTACTTCCATCTCAACAGGGACGTTATGCTTTAAAAGCCTTTCCATCCTGCTGTGAGCTTCCACGGGAAGATTCATTTCCGAAACTGGCTCCTTTTCTCCGTATTTATGG
>JAAUTT010000195.1 GCA_012031335.1 Bacteroidales bacterium
GCCAGGTCGATAAAGGAATCGATACTGTCGCCAATAAAATTTCCGGAGTCGAGTATCCTGAACAAAAGTTTATCACCCTCTTCTCCATACTTACCAAGCAAGGTCGACAAATTCTCCATTGCCGGCGTCTCAATTTGCTGGTAACCAAAACGACTGAATATTTCGCGCAAGGTTTCGAAAATATAATTACGCTTATTCATTTCCTCCGGGGAGAAATCGCGTGTACCTTTAGGTATGGATGGTTTGGTGACAGACATTGTATGTGTATGTTTTAATTTAATTGTGTTGTAGAGACAGCATACATGCTGTCTTTACGGGCATGCATTTTCAATGCATGCCTATTACCAGTTTTTTATATTTTATTCTGTGCGGGGCATCGTCTCCAAGTCTCTTTTTTCGGTTTTCTTCGTAATCGGAATAAGAACCCTCGAAAAAGTAAACACTTGAATTCCCTTCAAAAGCAAGGATATGAGTAGCCACACGGTCGAGAAACCAGCGGTCGTGTGAGATAACAACGGCACAACCGGCAAAACTTTCCAGTCCTTCTTCGAGCGCACGAAGTGTATTAACGTCAATGTCGTTGGTAGGTTCATCGAGTAACAGTACATTGGCTTCTTCCTTTAAGGTAAGCGCCATATGCAACCGGTTTTTTTCACCACCCGAAAGGTTACCGCATTTCTTTTCCTGGTCGGCTCCCCCAAAGTTAAACCGCGACACATAAGCCCTGGCATTAAAAAGTCTGCCTCCCACGCTGATATTTTCACTATCCTGTGAGATAACCTGATAAACGGTTTTTTCGGGATCGATGGAAGTGTGAGCCTGATCGACATAGCCAATCTTTACGGTTTCACCCACATCGAATGTTCCCGAATCGGGCTTATCGATCCCCATCATTAAACGGAAGAGCGTAGTTTTACCTGCTCCGTTGGGCCCGATAATACCAACGATTCCGCCAGGAGGTAACATAAAATTGAGGTTTTCGAATAACAGCTTATCACCAAAAGCTTTGGAAACGCCCTTTGCCTCCACAACCTTGTCGCCCAAACGAGGTCCGTTTGGAATAAAAATCTCCAGACGTTCTTCCTTCTGTTTTACATCCTCGTTCAAGAGTTTATCGTAAGCTGATAAACGTGCCTTGGACTTGGCCTGCCTGGCTTTTTGCGACATGCGCACCCATTCGAGCTCGCGTTCCAGTGTTTTACGACGTTTGCTTTCGGTCTTTTCCTCCTGAGCAAGACGCTTCGATTTCTGATCAAGCCACGATGAATAATTACCCTTCCATGGAATGCCTTCTCCACGGTCGAGTTCAAGAATCCATCCGGCAACATTATCGAGGAAGTAACGGTCGTGAGTAACAGCAATTACAGTACCCTTATATTGTTGCAAGTGTAACTCGAGCCATTGTACCGATTCGGCATCGAGGTGGTTGGTGGGCTCATCGAGAAGCAGAATATCAGGTTCCTTAAGTAATAAGCGGCATAAGGCAACACGGCGGCGTTCTCCTCCCGACAATACATTAACAGGAGCATCTCCGTCGGGACAACGCAAAGCATCCATGGCTCTTTCGAGCTTGCTGTCGATATCCCATCCGCCAACCTGATCAATTTTCTCGGTTAACTCACCCTGTTTTCGATGAGCTTATTCATCTCATCGTCGCTCATAGGTTCGGCAAATTTGTTATTCACCTCTTCATAAGCCTTCAGCAGGTCCATAACTTCCTGCACCCCTTCCTGTACTATTTCCTTAACGGTTTTTGTTTCATCGAGTTTTGGTTCCTGCTCAAGATAACCAACCGAATATCCCGGAGAAAATACAACTTCGCCCTGGAAAGACTTTTCGAGTCCGGCAATAATTTTCAACAAGGTAGATTTACCGGAACCGTTTAAACCTATGATACCTATTTTGGCACCATAAAAAAAACGAGAGGTAAATATCCTTCAGAACCTGTTTGTGTGGCGGGTATATTTTATTGAGACCCACCATCGAAAATATGATCTTTTTATCGTCAGCCATTATAAAAAAAAATTAGGGCACAAACTTACATGATTTTTTGTAAATGTTCATCGCCGGCCATGGTGAAAGTTACTCATTGTGTTTAAATTGTATCCGGGTAATTTTCAGGTGTTATGAGTAAACATAAGCATTATTGGCATAAAAATATCCACTTTCCGAGCTCCGGACATGTACATGCACACTTTTACTGCACGCTTGCACAGTTTTACTGCAATCGTTCACATTTTAAGGTGGTACCTGCACAAATTCAGTGCATGGGTGCGCAGTTTTACTTCAATAGGGGGCTTGGAACAGGAGGGGGTACCCCTTATGCAAGGAGGGGGTACCCCATATACAAGGGGGCTCATGCACAAAAAGTGTGCATGAGTGCACTGTTTTAATGAAGAGCCGGGCTTGGCAATTCATTATCTGAATAAAAACCTTTCACAACAAAATGGCTAATAAGGTTAAAATATTATTTTTACAATAATAAAACCGCCTCTAACCTTGTTAATCAGCTTTAAAATGAAAAACAAATCGTTCTGGCTACCACATCTGTTAGCCCTGGTATTATTTATTGTCCTTGGAGCCGTATATTTTGCTCCACAACTCGAAGGTTATGAATTAAATCAAGGCGATATCAGGCAACATATTGGGATGAGCAAAGAAATATCTGACTACCGTGAGTTGGAAAAAAGGAACCACTATGGACCAATTCGGCTTTCGGAGGCATGCCCGCCTATCAGATTTCGATGAAAAATCCCCATCTTCTGAATTCGCTCGAGAGTAATCTTTTTTTCAAAATATTAAAAACACCACTGGCGTATCTTGTTCTGGCCATGATCAGTTTTTATGTGCTGATGCTTTGCTTTGAGGTAAATCCATGGGTTGCAGTTATCGGCGCTATTGCTTTTGGCTTTTCGTCCATAAACCTCATTTTTCTTGCAGGCGGACACAATTCCAAGGTGCATGCCATCGCTCTTATGCCGGGTGTTATAGGAAGTTTAATATATGCCTACCGTAAAAACTTCAGAATCGGAGGGCTTTTGCTGTGTATATTCCTTTGCCTGCACATTTCGGCTAACCATATTCAAATAACTTACTATCTGGTATTTCTTATAGCAGCAATCGTTATTATTGAATTTACTGAACATTATCGAAAGAAAATACTTCCGGCCTTTTTTAAAGTATCGGCATTTGTTGCTATAGCTGCCATAATAGGCATTTTACCCAATGTGGCTAATTTAATGCTTACAAAAGAATACGGTGAATTCTCAAATCGGGGTAAATCCGAACTAACCATTAATTTAAATGAGGATAAATCATTGCCGGCAAAAGGCCTGGACCGCGATTATATAACCGAATACAGTTTAGGTTACGGCGAGGTATGGTCCATTGCGGTTCCCAATATCAAGGGAGGCGCATCAGGTGTTTTGGGCAATTTTAGTAATGAGATGAAGCAAGTATCGCCTCAGTTCAGGGAAAATGTAGCAGGATTCCCAAGTTACTGGGGTGAGCAGGCAGGCAGCCGGGGGAGCATTTTACTTTGGAGCAGTTATTTTCCTGCTGTTCGTATTGGGGATGGTTCTTATAAAAGACAATCTGAAATGGGCATTTCTGGCCATAATTCTCCTTGCATTGGCGCTTTCGTGGAAACATGGACTGATTATAGATTTCTTCATTAAACATGTTCCGCTTTTTAACAAATTCCGCGATACAAAAATGATTCTTACCCTGGCACAGGTGCTTATTCCTCTGGTAGCATTACTGTTCATTAACAACCTGCTTAAAAAAATTCCAAACCACAGAATTTTACTGTATTCTGCCGGTATCACGATTGGCATTTTCCTCCTTTTCTACATGATTCCATCCCTGTGGTTTAGCTTTTTCAACGGAGAAGAACTTGCTTTTTTTGATAAGCAAATATCTCTTTACCCCGATGCATTGCAGCAGATTAATCAGTTTCAGGCAGAAATAAGAGATATGCGTATTACAATATTCAGAGCTGATATACTGAGAACGATTCTGTTTATGGGAGTTGCCATCCTTCTGATTGCCCTGTTTATTAAAAAGAAAATGGCTCAGCAATATTTTCTTGTCGGTTTAGGATTACTAATTCTAATTGACTTGTGGACAATTGACAAGCGCTATTTAAATAACGATTCCAAAAACAACCAATGGATAAAAGCTGAAAATAAGAAATTCCCTTTTCGCCCCAGTGTTGCAGATATGGAAATTCTGAACCAGGAGATGAAAGAAAACCCGGCTTTGGCAAAAAAAATTGAAAAGCAAATAAGCGATTTTCAACTGCATACAAAATCGTCTCCCAAAACCAAACAAATTGAGTCGGAAAACCTGGCCTTTACCACCCTTAATTTTGAAACGGACTACAGGGTTCTTTCGCTCGACAATCCCTTTGCCAATGGAACCACATCTTACTATCACAAGTCGTTAGGAGGATACAATGGGGCTAAGCTGAAAAAATACGTTGAGCTTACCGAATTCCGGCTTGTAAAAGAACTTGAAACTCTCGCCAAAGCCATCCAAAGCCAAAACGACACATTACTGCAACAAACCCTTCAGCATGGTATTCCATCATTAAACATGCTGAATACAAAATATATCCTGTACGACCCGGCATCAGCACCTGTTTACAATCCTTACGCCAATTCTCCGGTGTGGTTTGTTAACAATATCCGTTGGGTAAACAATGCCGATGAAGAGATCCGGGCCCTCGATTCAATAAACCCAAAGACCACAGCCGTAATAAAAAAAATGTACCAAAAAGATGTACCCGAAAGCCTCAACTCCGACACAACAGCAACCATTAAGCTGGTAAAATACCGACCCAACCACCTTATCTATGAAACCGATGGATCGGGAAACCGGTTAGCGATATTCTCGGAAATTTATTACAAGGATGGCTGGAATGCATACATCGACGGGGAGTTATCATCCTATTTACCGGCAGATTATATCCTCCGGGGCATGATCATTCCGGCAGGTAAACATACCATAGAATTCCGGTTCGAGCCTGGCACCTACAAAACAGGCAGAAAAATATCAATGGCCAGTTCAGCAGTTTTAGCCTTATTTGTAATAGGAATCCTTCTTTTCGAAGGGAGAAAGAGATTGAAGCAACAGAAAGCGTAAATATGAAAAATAATAAACCGAGCGCCATCGAAATTCTGCTTGATTATCCCCGTGAAAAAGGGCTGCCTTTTGAAACTCATGAAAGTGAACAGCGGTTTATTTCCGCACCTGGCGAAAACCATAAAAACCAACAAAATAGCTTTCCAATCTAAACAATAATATGATGAAAACAACCATTACTTTTATTTTCGCCTTATTTCTGTTTCTGAATATTTCGGGACAAGGCAATAACATTGAATCGATTGAAGAACTTGTTGCACAAGGTACAGCTTTGCACGATCAGGGAAAATATGCAGAAGCAATAAAAAAATACAAAGCTGCATTGAAAGCGGATAAAAACTCCCCACTTGCCAATTACGAGATTGCCTATACTTATCTGAGTATGGGCAAATACGACGATGCCATTAAGCATTCCGAAAAAGTCATTAACCTGAATGGCAATTATCAGCATATAGCTTATGTAGTAATGGGCAGTGCCTGGACCTCAAAGGCAAAGCGCGCGATGCTATTAAAATTTATGAAGAAGGATTGATCCATTTTCCGGGAAGCAATTTTGCTTAATTATAACCTGGCATTAACAGCTCTAAATATTAGAGAATACGAGGTGTCGGAAGCTGCTGCCATCAGGGCCATAAATGCCAAACCGGTTCATGGCAGCAGTCATCTTGTACTTGCCGGCATTATGCAGGAAAAACAGGAAAACGTCAAGGCTATTTTGCCATTATATTACTTTTTGATGCTGGAGCCCAAAACAGAACGTTCGGCTCCAAACCTAAAATCCCTCAAAGCAATGCTGATATCTGGAGTAAAGGAAAAATCGGCAAACAATATCAACCTCAACCTATCATCGGCAAGTTTGAAAGACACAGTTTGGGGAGCTGCCGAAATGATGCTGGGACTGACAGGAGCCAACCGATATACCGACGAAGGCAGGAAAAAAACCGAAATGGAATATTTTATTCAAACCACCCACGACCTTTTCAGCTTTTTGGGCGAGATACGAAAAAACAACACGGGTCACTGGTGGGATTTATATGTTAGCCGCTTTAACAATCTGGTTGAGACCAACAACTGTGAAGCCTTTTGTTACTATATCTCACAATCCGAAAATTCCCCGGAAATTAAAAGCTGGATTATAAACAATCCTGATAAAATAGCAGCTTTCCAGGAGTGGCTTAAAAAATTGAATTAGGATTTTAAAGATAGGTTAGTTGTTAGTCGTCAGACAATAGCCAACAGACGACAGCCAGCTCGAAAAATTGTAAAACAAGAATGGAATTATAAAAGCAGAGAACCTCGCATGCATGCTCTCTGCTTTTATAATTCGTAAGGATTTAGGACATCCAGTTCTAAAATATTTTTAAAGTCCTTTGTATTATTGGTGACCAAGGTAAAGCTGTTATAAAGTGCAGTAGCAGCGATTATCGCATCAGGTAGTTTAATCTTATACAACCGCCGTAGATCGATGGTTTTATCAATTATACCATCATCTATAGGCAGGATATTGGAACAATACACAAAGTCTATTAGATATTGCTCAACTTTGAAAAATCCGAGCAATTCAATTTTATTGATAGCCGAGATGTTAATTTCATCATCAATAATTTGAGAAATAGCTATTTGGGCACTACCTGGCAGCTTGTTGCCCATGTAATCCAATACAGTGTTGGTGTCTAGTAAGTACCTCTTTCCCATTCGTTACGCATTTGGGTAAGCTCTTTTTGCAGTTCATCAGCCCTCTCTTTCGAAATGCAACCTGCAAACCGTTCGGAAAGCTTTTGCTTAACCGGAATAGTTTTATTTTCAATGACCCGGAGGATGTGCATACTTTCGAGGTTTTGCAGTAAGGGCCAATGCTATTTCGTTTTTTATTTCAACAGTTACTGTCTTCATATTACCTGTATTGGGTTATTGCTTTCGATTTTGCATTAATTATCACAATATTGAATGTATGCTCTATACCTTTACCTTTTTAAAATCAGTTAAATTATTTTTTTACATGTTTGAACATTTATTAAGTTACTGATATTCAGACGATAGTTATTAACATTTAATAAAACATTTCCTTAACTTAGTGTTTAATAAGTGTTAATAAATTGTTAAATACTTTCAGGTATTAAACTTGATTTTTGAAGTGTTAATAACTAAAGCACTTAAGGCAATGTAATTGATAATGACTATTTTATTGCTTTTTCTTTCCCGAAGAGCCAAATACTGAGAAATGTACGTATTTCTTAGGATTAGCTTTTAAGTCAATTAGCAGATGATCAAGATCTTTTATTGTTTTATCAAGTGAATAATACACTGAGTCTTCGTTAATTAACTTACCAACAGAGTCCTTGACTTATTATTAATTTTTTGCATCAATATATTAGTTTCTGCAATGCATCATTGTTGGCATTTTT
>JAAUTT010000196.1 GCA_012031335.1 Bacteroidales bacterium
CCAATAATACACAGAGCTACGGACTTGTAAAATTTATTGTGACACCTTACACCCGAAAGGCCCATAACGATGAGGAGAAATGTTCGGGCGTTAACGATACGGTTTATGTATGGGTGGAACCCACAGTGCATGTTAATTTGTCAACGAAACAGGATACGATTTGCAACAAAGGGGCTATTGATGTAACCCTTACCAGTGACGATACTCCTACACGTGATATCCGGTTTAAATATGTTGTTGAAGCTCCTGTTGGGATAACTGTTGCTCCATCGAGCGACTCTAATCTGGCAGAAAATACCACGCTTACCAATGTGATCACCAATAATACACAGAGCTACGGACTTGTAAAATTTATTGTGACACCTTACACCCGAAAGGCCCATAACGATGAGGAGAAATGTTCGGGCGTTAACGATACGGTTTATGTATGGGTGGAACCCACAGTACATGTTAATTTGTCAACGAAACAGGATACGATTTGCAACAAAGGGGCTATTGATGTTACCCTTACCAGTGACGATACTCCTACACGCGATATCCGTTTTAGATATGTGGTTGAATCTCCTGCCGGGATAACGGTTTCCCCATCGAGCGACTCTAATCTGGCTGAAAATACCACGCTTACCAATGTGATCACCAATAATACACAGAGCTACGGACTTGTAAAATTTATTGTGACACCTTACACCCGCAAGGCCCATAACGATGAAGAAAAATGTTCGGGAGTCAGTGATACCGTTTATATCTGGGTAGAACCCACAGTGCACGTGATATTGACGCCAAAACAGGATACAATCTGCAACAATGAGACCATTGATATTTCTTTAACAACAAATGATACCCCTACCCGTGAAGCCCGATTCAGATATACGACTGAATTACCGGTCGGAGTAACGGTGCTTCCTGCTTCTGGTTCGAATTTATCTCCGGGAGCAAAACTGAGCAATGTCATCACAAATAATAATACATCTGCTCAATTAGTTAAAATAATCGTAACCCCTTATACCCGAAAACCTCACAATGATGAGGAAAAATGTACGGGTGTTCAGGATACCGTCTATATCTGGGTGGAACCAACAGTTCACGTTACCTTATCAGTAAAAAGAGATACTGTATGTAATGGCGATGCTGTTGAAATTCAGCTAACCACTGCCGATTCACCTGTTCGTGAAGCCAGATTCAGGTATGTAGTGCTTACACCTTCGGGTGTCACTGTCACACCTCCCTCTGGTAATAATTTAGCTCCGGGTTCAACGCTCAAGAATATCATAACAAATAATAATTCATCTGCCCAATTGGTGCGGTTTGTTATCACCCCTTACACCCGCCGGCCGGGGATGATCTTGAAAAATGCCCGGGTATTAACGATACAGCTTATGTATGGGTGGAACCTACGGTGTATGTAACACTAACGCCTAAATATGACACTATTTGTGATAAAACTTCAATAAGTGTTACATTGGGATCACTCCAAAATCCTACCCGTGAAGCAAGATTCAGATATACTGTTATTGCTCCCCTCGGAGTTACGGTGTTGCCATTGTCAGGAAATAATCTGAATCCCGGAACGGTGCTTAACAATAGCATAACAAATTCAAATGTAAGTGCACAGTTAGTGAAGTTTGTTGTAACACCCTATACAAGACATGCATCCGGCGACCTGGAAAATGTGCTGGCATTAACGATACGGTTTATGTATGGGTAGAACCAACGGTATTGGTTACTTTATCAGTTAAAAAGGACACGATTTGTAACGGGCTTAATATCAATGTAAAGTTAACAACTCCCAATACTCCTACCCGTGAAGCGCGGTTCCGCTATGTATCCATTGTTCCTGCAGGCGTTATTGTTGCTCCGGTATCAGGATCCGATATTACACCTAATACAGTGCTGACAAATACTTTGGTAAATAGTAATAATAGTCCGCAATTGGTTCGTTTTGTTGTTACTCCTTATACCAGACAAGCTTCGGGAAATCTTGAAAAATGTACCGGAATTAACGATACCATTTATATTTGGCTGGAACCCTCTGTCAAACTTGCCGCCTTTATCTCCGATACCGTTTATTGTAATAACAGCAGCATCAGTATCAGTCTTTCAACCCCGACTTCTGCCACCGGTGGTGTAGTTTACGATCTTACAAGTACACCTTCGGCTTCTGCTGTTTCGGGATATAGCCCCACCCTCCAGGGAAAACAGTAAACGGGTTTACCGATAACCTTTCCAATAGTGATGTGAACTACCATACCGTTAAATACAGGTTTAAAGGTAAAATCACACATACTGATCCCGGATTCACCTGCAACCAGGGAACCGATACAACCATCACCGTATACATGAACCCAACACCGCAGGTGAAAGCGTATCTGCCCAAAGTGTCAGCCAATACACGCGATTCCCTTTGTTTTAATGAGGGCACAACATTTACCATTTCCACGCCTAACACACGGGTTATCGGTACCATGATGTACGATCTTACGGTGAACAATCCGGGTGGTGTTACCGGAACCGAATCCAACGGTCGCAAGACCATTGCAAACCTTGGCCAGAACCTGGTTAACAATTCCGATATCCCGAAGATAGTCACGTACACCTTATCGCCTGTAATTGATCATGCCCGTCCCGCTCCGGGTGTAATAGACTGTAAGGATGGAAAGGATACGGTTATTCAGGTAACGGTATTCCCGGAGATTAAATATAAACTGGAACCTAAAGTGTACATTGGTGGTAATAATATTAGGTGTAACGGTGAGTCAAACGGAAGCATTAGAATAACAGACCTGAAAGGTGGATTAGCCAGTTATAAATTTAAATGGAATACAAACGAAACTCTGGATTCGATCTATAATAAGACTAAGGGAAAATATCATATTGCTGTTACCGATTACCTGGGATGTGTAAAAAGAGATTCTTTTCTTCTTACCGAACCTGATCCGCTTAATCATAGCCTAACCCGCACCAATGTCAAATGCTATGGCATGAATACCGGTGCTATTAACCTGACTGTAACAGGGGGAAATACTCCTATGTCTTATATATGGAACAAAATGGTTCTGCTGATATTTGGTATACCGAGGATATCAATAACCTGTATTCGGGTATATATAATGTGAAGATTTTGGATATTAATGGTTGTAAGGACAGTGTCTTATATCTAACAATTAGTGCTCCAAACCCGCTTACATGGGAAAATCAACCCTCGAAATATGGTAATTATAATATTTCCTGTTTTGGTGCCAACGACGGATCTTTCAGGCCAAATGTTTCCAATGTACTGAATCCTGTATATGAATGGAATGGACCCAATGGTTATACATCTGCCTCAAAAAATATAAGCAATCTGAAACCGGGTATTTATACGCTTACCGTTATAGATACTATAAACGGGTGTACTACAATAGGAAAGTCCGATACCATTATTGAGCCACCACAACTTTCAGTTATCATTGCTGATTCGTTATATGCCGGAGGATTTAATATTAAATGCGAAGGAGAGAACAATGGGAAAGCTACAGCAATTGTTAGCGGCGGGCATAACTCTAATATCAAGTACATTTGGAAGAAGAAGGATAGTTCGGAAATATTAAATGGATCTTACAGGCAAATTGCCCTAGGTACTGGAACTTATTTTCTCGATGTTGAGGATCATTATATTTTTTTATGATGAAATTCTAAGAATCCAAAGAGACTCATTCTGCCTTGCCCGGGATACCATCACCCTCACCGAACCGCCTCCACTGAAAATATATCCGAAAATATCAGACTATAAGGGTTATGAAATTGACTGTATTAACAATAATACCGGCTCCATCACCATCGACTCCACCCGGAATGGTTTCGGCACATATTCCTATAATTGGTCAACATCGAATGGCAGTGGGCTTGTTCCTGCCAACAAAGATCAGACAAACTTATCTGCTGGCACATATAACCTCACCGTGACCTATGGCGGCGTTTGTCCCCGGCCTTTCAGTTTTACCCTCGATGAACCATCAGCCATACGCCTCGATTCTGTTATTTCCGATTTTAAGGGGAACAATGTTTCGTGTTTCCAGTCCCAAAATGGTTATATCAATATTAACCCCAGCGGATCGGTAGGTACTGCTGCATCCTTCGTGTATAACTGGAGTACCGTAAGCGGAACGGGTCTTGTTCCTGCCAGCCGCAATCAAAAGGATCTTGGTGCGGGCACTTATCATTTGCAGATCACAGATGAAAATCTCTGCAAATTCGATTGGGATTAATACTTACTGAACCTAAGGAACTCAAGGTAACCACACAAACCGAAAATATCCAATGTAACGGTGGAGGAAACGGTAAGATAACAGCCATGGTGGAGCCGGGTACCGGAACTCCCGAGTATACTTATTTGTGGTCGAACGGCGAAACTACAGCCACCATTACCAATGTAAGTGTGGCCGATTACCATCTTACGGTTACCGACGGAAATGGCTGTGAGGCCAATGTTACCGCTCATGTACTGGCTCCCGATCCGCTTGATATCAAGGTCATAAAAAGAACATAAGCTGCCATGGCAAGGTCGATGGTTCTATAAACCTTGGGATAAACGGCGGAAGAAGCCCCTATACCTACGAGTGGTCTACCGGAGCAACATCTTCTTCGCTCTCTGGTTTGCCAGCCAATACTTACAATGTGCGTGTAGTCGACTGGGGTGGTTGTGTGGGGAATACAAGCGTAACCATCGTAGAACCTGATCCTTTGCTGGTAGATTTTACAAAAGAAGATTTGATATGTCACAGTTTACCTACCGGGAAAATTGACCTGATGCCTCAGGGTGGAACATTGCCATACGAATATATCTGGTCCAACGGATCAAGAACGCAGTCGGCCACTAAACTAAAGGCCGGCGACTATCTGATTGTGGTGAGGGATTCAAGTCTTTGCAGTTATAATCTGCTTGTTACGCTGGATCAGCCAGAGAAAATCGTATTGTCAAAAGACATTCTGCTTCCATATTGTCCCGATTCCGAAGATGGATCAATATCCATAAACGCAACGGGTGGCACTGGGGGTATCCTGTACCGCTGGAATGATGGAAGTACCCTTTCGGAATTACAGCAGATAGCAGCGGGTAAATATATTGTTACTGTAACCGATGGTAATAACTGCCTATTAACGGATACCACCCTGCTCGAACCTGAAAATTCGGGTTGCGTGGATGTTCCGAATGTGTTTTCGCCCAATGACGATGGTGTAAACGATACCTGGGACATCCGGGCGGGTTCTCCCGATGCACTGGATAATAAAGTGATGGATTTATATCCCGAGGCGGTAATGGAAGTTTATAACCGCTGGGGTGTTTTAATTTTATAAATCCCAGCCGGGGGTATCCCGTCGATTGGGATGGTACTTTTAAGGATAAAAAAATGCCGGTAGATTCTTATCATTATATACTCGATTTGAGGAACGGAAGGAAACCGTTGACAGGAAACGTAACTATAATAAGATAATTGCCGTATTTTCCCGACTAATACTAATAGTTTGAAGGAGAGAGTTAAAAAACTGTTTATAATCTGTTACTTACTGCTCCTGTCGGGCTTTATATATGCCCAACAGTTACCGCTGTACAGTCAGTATATGATGAATGGTTTTTTGGTTAATCCTGCCATGGCCGGATCCGATGGATATACTACCGCCTCACTTACCACCAGAGATCACTGGTTGGGGTTTGAAAATTCCCCGAAAACATATGCCATCAGCCTTCAATCCAGAATATTATGGCAAAAGTCGCGCGTAACCCGCAAAACTCCCGGATACTCAGGTAGCCTGTCGAAGAAGAGTGGTAGGGTTGGACTCGGTGGATATATTTTCAATGATAAAAATGCACTGGTAAACCGCACTGGTTTTCAGTTTAGTTATGCTTATCATCTTTTTATCCGCAACACCCAGTTGTCGTTCGGACTAGCAGCCTCAGCCTTTCAGTTTAAAATTGACGAATCGAAGCTCGATCCAAGAGACCCTGAGCCCCTGCTTGCCGAAGGTTTTGATAATCTGATATATGTTCCCGATTTCACATTTGGGGTTTATTTATTAAACCGACGGAGTTTTCTTGGCTTGTCGGCGGCTCAGCTTTTTCAGACCAGGATCAGGGTGGGCCAGGAAAATGTGGATTATCGCATGAAAAGACATTATTACCTGATGGGAGGGTACCGGTTCGATACCGGAAATGATACAGAGCTGGAACCATCGTTTTTGCTGAAGGGCACCGAACTGGGCTTTATTCAAACCGATGTTAACCTGAAATTGATTTATAAGGAATTTTACTGGGCTGGCATTTCCTACCGCACACAAACATCTGTGGGCCTTTTACTGGGTGGTAAAGCAGGCAAATTTTATTTCGGATATGCCTTCGATTATAACCTGTCCAACATCCGCAAATACACTTTCGGATCGCACGAAATTAACCTGGCCGTTAAATTTGGCGACAATTCAAGGCGATACAGGTGGTTAATCAGGTATTAAACGGATTAATTTTTCGCAAAATTCTGTATACAATTTCTCTCCTATACAATAGTTTTCCCATCTCTTTCTTGCATTTTGTCTTAATTGCATGTAGTTATCACTATACAGGATTTTTTAATTGGCCGACATAAGCAAGGCTGGTGAGATTTCAGGATTAATCAGCATCCCAACTTCATCGTTTATTAATTCTCCCGTCCCGCCAACATCAGTAGCAATAACCGGAAGGCCAAAAGACAAAGCTTCCATAACCGAAACAGGCACTCCTTCGCTCAGACTTGTATTTAAAAACAAATCTATTGAGTGGTTTTTATAAAAGCAAAGAGAGAGGGATGATCCATATATCCCGGGAATGAATAGGTTATATTTTCACCGGCTTCTTTTATAAGCTTGATAATTTTGGTCCTAAGCGGCCCATCACCTATATGGGTCCATTTAATCCTGAAATCGGAATATTTCAAGGCTTGGGCCAACAGATCAATTTGTTTTAATTCAACCATATTGGAACAGGTTACAATATGCTTATATCCTTCAGGTTCATAAATGGCAAGTCCTTCGTCTTTGGTTCCAAGACGTGCGATAAGCTTTCTTTTTAAATATTCTCCATACCTGCTTTCAAGGTATTGCTGACCCATATTCGAGATAAATACCGAAAGACTGATCTTTTGAAGTTGCTCCTTTCGGAATGGAATGTAATGGTTATTTCTTTCATTATATAAATCCGACCCGTGAAACCTGACAATAATATTATCTCTTTTAAATTCGCAAAATGGTAAGACCTGGCTCCATCGCAGACCCCAATAAAAATAAAGGATATCGTAGTCCCCGATATTTAACGATTTGCTGTTTTTATTCAGGTGGCTTAATAAAGACCGTACCAGTAAAAAGTGGATACCCCAATCATGATCTTTTAGCAGAGAAAAACACTTTCGATCTGATAAATTCCTTGAGAAAAATAAATATTGGTGCCTTATTGGGTGAAGTACTTTCCATTGTTGAATCGGAGGAACTCCTCCCCTTTTGGAAG
>JAAUTT010000001.1 GCA_012031335.1 Bacteroidales bacterium
ATCCCCACCCAGCGGTCGCGATCGCCAAAGTTTACCGGACCATCCATAGCCTCGAGTCCTTTTTGCTGAAGCCAGTCCTTACAAGCGTCAAAGAGTTTAAAAGCAGCATCCTGGTTGTTAATGCACTCAAAAAAACCCATACCACCTGCCTGAATTTCTTCCTTTTTTAACCCCTTATGATCGACAAAAGCAGCTACACGCCCCACCACTTCCGATGTATTATCGCGCAACAACCAGCGAATACATGCTCCATGCCTTAGGAGCTTATTTTTAGAAGGATCAAAAACGCCGAGAATATCCTTATCAAGCGGGCGAACCCATTTTTTTTCGTTTTTATAAAGTTTTACAGGTAAAAGCAGAAAATCTTTTACATCTTTTTCGGTTTTTACTTCATACAGCGAATACATGATGATCTGGTTTTTGCTTCAAACGTACGGGAATTTTGTAAAAAGTCAAAGTACAGGAGATATGATTATCCACAGTAATTTAAAATTTACCCATATAACTGTTCTTAGAACCAATTGTTTATCCCTGGTTCCTATTCTATTTTAACCAACACCACTTTTTCGTTAAATTTTTAATTATCTCGTTATATATGTATTTAAGATTTCTATATTCTTCGGAATCGTAAACAGCTTTTTAAAATATACACCCCTGTTACATTGATTTATTGACTTCGGACCTGAAAACCTGATAATCCACGCTGACCATCTGATTGTTTATTTTAAAAGGTTCAGGCGTGAATTCCACTTTATAACCCTGAGGTATTTCAATTGTCGAACTAAAGTTTCGGCCAAATGGGTAAGTAAAATCAACTGGGTAAGTTCTTGTGACCTGTTTGAGAGGATTTTCAGAAGGCGGCTCGTTCAAGAACGGGCTTATGTAAATTTTATTTCCGGCAGATTCAACAGGTATTGAGGCCCGAAACTGAAGCAAGTATGGATTCTTAGATTCATCATAATTAGAAGTATTAAGCGAGTCAATATTTTGATAACCCTTATTCCCCAAGCTCCTCGATATCTCTTTCAAATCGTTTTTAAAAGTTGATTTATAATCGAATGCTTCGTATAGAGAAAACCGGTTTCTCATTATGAAGTTGAGAGAATCTTTCTCTTCATTAAACGAGATAAGCATGTCCTTATTAATTCTGGAAACCTCAGGATTAATCAGATTAACCCAATCCTGACCATCTTTTTTAATAATCAAACCGTTAAAATTCAAACATCGTGATGGAATCCGATCAAAGGGACATAACATTTCGGTTGCATCGGTAATAAAATTTTTACCGTCAATATTTACCAGAACCACCACATAGTTAAAAAAATGTAAGAAAGGATAATCTTTATAAATGGAACCATTACCCCGTGTGCTAATCAGGACTGGATAAGCTTCTATTCCAATACCCCGCAAAAGGCCTGTGAGATACAAATTAATATTAGCACAATTACCTGTTTTTTCCTTTTGAAACTCCTCAAAGTTTTTGAGGCATATTTCCCGTTCAATTGGTTCCATGAATAAGTCTTTTTTACAAAATTGACAATATACTCCAACTGTGCAATTTTGGACATAGAACTTATTTCGGGAAGACTGACAATGGTTTTGGCCGATTTTTCGACACTGTTACAGTATTTACCGAATGTTGGTTCTTTTAACAGATCGTTGCATAAGTTTGGCCAGGTAGAAATGATGTCCTGATCGCCCCCATAAGGTGAATGGACTTTAGTAAGCTGAAAATCAAGTTTCAGGAGATAATCATTGGCTGATGTGATAAATGACTCATCATTGAATGCCGGAACATCTTTCATCCCGAATTTATAAATCATATCGCGATACTTAATTCCGGCAAAGTTTTGCTCAAAGCCCCTGTCTTCGTGCGAATCAAAAACATCAAACTTTGATTTACCCTGCAAAATATAAGTGTACTCATAAAATGGAATCATATGAGTAGTGTACTCGCTATAAACCACAGGGATACTTGTTTGAAAATTCCAATCGCGCAGATTGAATAAATATGGAGACCGAACAGTATATTTAAATTCAATAACAGTTCCTTCTTTAACATTTGGAACAGCAAACTTCTTAACGCGCCAGTAATCGTTAACTTTTTCGTCGTAAATAGCTTTAGGTTCAATTTGGGATTTAGCTATTACCCCATTCTCGATATTGTAGGCAGTAGCCTCAATGTCCGAAACAGTTTCGAGTACATTTCCTTCATAATAATAGGGTATTTCAATTTGCCCCCATTTAGTTCCCGAATTTTTAAGGACTCTGATTTTGGACGATCTCATAAAATTTAACTCAAAACCCTTATCGGTACTATAAAAGAAGGATTTTCCGATATCATAAATAATTAAGGCTTCGGCAGTGGTATCTTTCGAATATTTTTTAAAAGTTAGTTCCGAAAGGTTGATTTTACCATAATTCTGCGAAAACTCCTGCGAAAAAAGATTAGTGTTAGTTAAAACAAATAAACAGAAAAAAAAGGTTTCTCATTTTTAATTATTGTTTGGTTAGCAATATAATAAAGACTGTTAGCTTTTCGGATTTTTTGGATTAAATGAAAAAAAATCGGGGATAATCGATTAAAGAATATTCTCCTTTATAAATGATAAACTCCCTTTTAAAACTGATTACATTTCCTTCAATTTCGGGCAAAAGGCTATATTCTCCAAACCTGGAATTTATCATAATGGGCTCGGGTAATTTACCTGCTTTCAGGGGAGGATTTATTGTATATTCCAGGAGATCACTTTTATATAACGGAAACTGAAAGTAAAGAGGTAGTTTTCTTTCAGCAGGTTTTTCGTATTGTGCAATTGAAAGCGGATAAACAGAAAAACCAAATTCATTCCCATATGCCTTTAAAAAGATATGTAAATCAAGATCTGCATTCAGCTCTACCTCTGTCTGATCTTTAGGAAGTTTTTCAAGTTTGCGGTTTTTGAGTTCGAATGAAGAGAAATTGAAATACCTGTCCCTGAACAGAGATTCAAGGTCATTATGGTTTAGGTATTCTTCGGCTGTAGATAAATAATCAAATTTATAACCTCTGATGCGGGATGATAAATTAACAGTGCAGTTATTTTCGGCTGTCAAATTATATCGATGATGGCTGAATTCTTTAACTTCGTCAGTCTTTAATTCAGGAAGTTTGATAATACGACTTGAGTCGTTATCAACCAGCAGGGCTTCTCTTCCCTGGGTAAAAGTACCGAGATATCCGGCGGGGACCCCTTTTAAAGTACAATCGATAAATATGGTATCCTTTTCAACAGGAACACACAGTATGGCATGATTAAACTGCAAACCCGGCATTTCGTGTATTAATCCAGAGTAATTATCGCCAGCGTAAACCACCATGTAATACGAAGTAATATTTAACACTTTAAGCATGGCTTTCATATAAATACTTAAAGCCTTACAATCGCCATATTTATTTTTTATTACATAGGATGCCGGAAAAGGTTTTAAGCCCCCCGGACCAATACTTACATTAATATACCTTGTTTGTTCCTGTAAATATTTGTAAAGAATATTAATTATTTCGCGTTTGCTGCTATTCCTTTAATAAGCGCCCGCACAGCCTGGGCATCAGCTTCAGAAATATCATCAGCACCTTCGTTTAATCTATATATCCAATTTCCGAATTCATCCCAGCTTTTTATGCGAACCACTTACAACCATGTAAATTTCTCCGGAACCATCCACACCTGTGATGCATATTTTATTGCAGGAAAAGCATTATTTTCCTTATCCGGAAACTTTAACCGGGTAGCTTCAAAAGAATAGGTCACCCCACTGGTAGTAGTATCACATTTAAAGTTATCAATACCGTTCCTGAAAATTTTCACTGGGAAACCGACAGGTGTTTGGACTTCCAACCTGGCATATTCAGTAGGTACTTTATTGTCGATAAAAGGTATCCAGCGAATAATTTCCTGAAAATGCGAATAGGTATATTTCCATTGATAGCGCACTCTATAGGGATAAACATTATGCTTTAACTCAAAAGATTTTATATAGTTATCCTCGAAAAGGGATATATCTGAAATATTACTCTTCTCACTAATTTCACCTTTTTTCAACACTCTTATGATATTGCCTTGCTGATCTTCAATTCTGGCATATTCCAAAGTTAATTTATCTCCCTTTGAATAGGGAATTGATATTTCTGCATAATTATCGCCAGATTTACCCCGGATTTCCAATAAAATGGTATTTACCTCCGTTAATTTCCCCAATTCAACTTTACTTTGAGTAAAGAACTCCAAGACGGAACATGTGTGATCATCAGATATTCCCAATAATGAAATGTTTGTGGTGCATATTACAAAAACGAAAAAGGAGTATTCTTTTCAACATATTATTAATCATTCCGAGTGGATGTTATATACTTTAAGTTAGGACAATGGTTACGGTAAAGTTATATTTTAAAAAATAATTATTAAACTGTTAAAGTTTGCCGATTGACCAGTTTGAGGATTTCAAAACTGAACACCGGAAAATTTTATAGTACTGCTATGATAAATTCCATTAAAGAATTCAGTTTATAAATACTTTTGTGCTTACAAAACGATACACAATGGAATTTTTTATTATTTGTACGGCTGCATTTCTCACATCCATACTGACATTTTTTTTCAGGTTTTGGCCTTGGAACCATCCTGGCCCCTGTATTTGCCATATTCTTTCCTGTTGATATTGCCATTGCCCTTACAGGTGTGGTACATTTTTCGAATAATCTGTTTAAAATTACGCTGATAGGAAAACACACAAACCGTGATGTATTATTAAAGTTTGGGATACCAGCCATTGCAGCATCGTTTGCCGGGGCCTGGGTACTTTTTAAAATTACAGCCATGCCAGCATTATTGGAGTATCAAATTGGGGAACAAACATTTACCATTACCCCGGTTAAATTGATTATTGCAACCCTGTTAATTACCTTTTCGCTCATGGAAATTTTGCCAGCAGTCCAGAAGATACAATTTAACCGTAATAAATTGGTTCTGGGAGGCATTTTAAGTGGGTTTTTTGGTGGCTTATCAGGTCTTCAGGGAGCCATAAGAAGCGCGTTCCTCATAAAAAGCGGATTAACCAAAGAAGCCTATATTGCCACGGGTGTATTTATTGCCTGTTTGGTCGACCTAACCAGGCTATCGGTATATGCATCGAAGTTCAGTGCTGTACAACTAAACCAAAATCTCCCCCTTCTTATTTCGGCAACACTGGCCGCTATGGCCGGAGCATTGCTGGGAAACAGGCTTCTGAGAAAGGTAACCCTCCGGTCGATGCAACTTATAGTGGCTATATTGCTAATTGTTATTTCAGTAGCCCTGGGGATGGGGGTAGTTTAGAGAAAAGTATCTAAACACATTTGTAATATAAATTTTTAAGATTAAACTTCTTATTCACGATGCTTGTTATATTTACCTGGTAAAAATCTGAACAACTCAAGAAATGAAGATCGCAACTTACAATGTAAATGGAATAGGCGCACGGTTGCCCGTATTACTTCGCTGGTTGGGAGAAACCATGCCCGATGTGGTTTGTTTGCAGGAATTAAAAGCTCCTCAGGAAAATTTTCCTTTAAACGCTATTCAGGACGCTGGTTATCAAGCAATCTGGCATGGACAAAAAAGCTGGAATGGTGTGGCGATTCTTTCGCGTTACGGCTTACCCGAAGAGGTGCGAAGAGCCTTGCCTGGTGACCCAGACGACAGCCACAGTCGCTATATAGAAGCCATAGTTCAGGGCATCCGGATTGGATGTCTTTATCTGCCCAATGGCAATCCGGTTCCTGGTCCGAAATTCGATTACAAGTTGCGTTGGTTCGAACGCCTCACCCTGCACGCTGCCGAACTAACTGCATTGGGAGAACCGGTAGTCCTCACCGGCGATTACAATGTTATGCCTACAGAACTGGATGTATATAAACCAGAAAGATGGGTCGACGATGCTCTTTTCCGCCCCGAGGTGCGCCTGGCTTTCAAGCATCTGGTTGCTCAGGGTTGGACCGATGCTATCCGCAAACTTTATCCCGATGAGGTTATCTATACATTCTGGGATTATTTCCGGGATGCTTATTCGCGCAATGCAGGTTTACGTATCGATCATTTTTGCTAAGCCAACAGGTGGCTCCTCAATTAAAAGCCGCTGGTGTCGACCGCTTGTAAGAGGTTGGGAAAAATCGAGCGATCATGCCCCCGTATGGATCGAATTAACGGAAATGTAAAAACACAGACATAAATGTCCCTGTTTAATTTGTTCCATATGCTATCCCTTCAAGCTCTACCAGGGGAATTTCTCCATATTCCTGTTCAATGTTTTTGTTTTTGATGAGCACTTTGGTAGCATTCATCCTTACAGCTCTTTTCTGAATATTTAAGGTAGCGTTCTTCTCCAGAATTTCAATTTTGGTCTTAAGTGTTTTTCCTTCGGCCTTAGCCGAAATGGGTCCGATTTCTTTCATCCCTGCTACATCATTCTCATCATAGGTAACCACAACAATACGCCAAAGATTGTTGGGTTCTGTTCCAACACCCGAGGCAGGATTCTGATTAACAATCGCTTTTATCTTACCATCTTTATAAGCTATCTCCCTTATTTTGCTAAAAGGCATTTTGTTAATCATAGTGTTTAAAGGATACCTGAAAGCTACTTCGGTTTGTGTTTCGGCCAGGATAGTGACAATGAGTGAATCGCCTGTATCCAGCCTAATTTTATCAAAGCTGTTATTACCAGCATAATAAGGCTTTAGTATGGAAAATGCAGTATCCTTATTCGCCATCAGATTTTCTGTTTCAATGGCTGTACTGTCATTTTTAACCAAGGTAGTATCTGTTTGGGCTGAAAGTACCAAACAAAGGAAAAGGAATAAAAAACCTGTTAATATTTTCATTTTATACATTTTACATTTTAGGAAATCTCCATCTTGTAATTGCCTATTATCCTGTATTTCCGAAAGTCGGACAATTATATTTTATTATCCATAAGTTACGAAATCCCCAGGTATTAAGTTGTAAATTATAAGGGAAAGAAATTAACAACTTCTTCAAAAGGCTCGGTTTTAATTAACTTGTACTATGAAAATCTATAATCTCCAGTCAATTTCAGTTAACAACTGATTTCTTAATAATTCATTGGATTTTGAAAAGTGCCTGCAACCGAAAAATCCTGCGTATGCAGATAACGGCGAAGGATGCGGAGCTTTGAGAATATAATGTTTGGAAGTATCGATTATGGCCTCCTTAGCCTGAGCGTATTTTCCCCATAAAAGAAATACAAGACCTGTTTTCTGTTCGGAAAGAATTTGTATAACCTTATCGGTAAATCGCTCCCATCCTTTTTCTGATGCGATCCAGCCTGGTTGGCTCTAACAGTAAGGGTTGCATTAAGCAGTAGCACACCTTGTTCGGCCCACTTCTCCAGATTACCATGATTCGGAGCCGGTATTTTTAAGTCGTTTTGTATTTCTTTAAGGATATTCACCAACGACGGAGGTTGCGGAATACCTGCCGGAACTGAAAAACATAATCCAGTGAGCCTGGCCTGGTCCATGATAAGGATCTTGTCCCAGAATTACAACCTTAACTTTGGGAAAAGGTGTTTTATCGAACGCATTGAAAATTAATTGTCCGGGAGGATACACAACATATTTTTTCCGCTCATCGACAAGAAATGCTCTGAGCTCGTGAAAGTATGGCTGATCAAACTCTTCTGCCAATATTGATTTCCAGCTTTCCTCAATTTTGGGATCTATTTTTTCCATTTTTAAATTGTTGCTTTAAGGGAAACTATGTAATTCCGTCCGGAAGCGCTTACACCTGATGCAAAAACGCGGTAATAAGTATCGAAAATATTTTCGATTGCCAATTGTAATTGTAAATGTTTGCCGAGTTTAGTAACCGTATTGAGATTTAAGGTGGCCCATGACGGAGCGCCATACACAGTAGCATAATTCAGATTATCTTCACTGCCGGAACCGTAATTTTCTTTCCGTTTCCATCCGTGATAAGCGACATAAAGCTCACTCTGAAAAATTTTCTTTTCAAAGTTTATGGACGACTTACCAAATACCGGTGGAATATGCGCGAGAGGTACATCATTTGATTTGTCTCTTCCATATGTATAGTTGATAGTATTTTCAAGGCCGAACTTCTCATTCAGTTTAACGTTCAAAAATACAGATGCTCCAGTGATATAAGCCTTGTCACTATTGGTATTGGTTACGATCCTGTACATATCTCCGTTATAATTGAGCGAATCCTTCCCGTTATAAGTTGAATAAGCGCTCACAATGGCATTGGTGAGCAGGGTATAATAAACATTGAAACCTGTGGAGACCACACCACCAAAAGTTTTTTCTGCTCCAAATTCGGCATTAAAAGCATATTCGGGTTTGAGGGAATTACCTGGCAGGGTAACTTCCTGGTCTTTGGCTCTTACTTTACCAAAATCATCCACATTGGGAGCACGGTAACCCGTGGAAATGATGACCGAGAATTTGGTATCAGAACGAGGATAAAAAATAACACTGCCGCTACCGGTTAAAGCCCCGGTAGATATATCTACACTGGAAAAAGGGATCATGTCGTAGTCCTCACTGAATTCAGAATGAATAAACGTATGAAAATATCGCAGGCCGGCAGCGAGTCGGATTTTACTTTCGGGATTCCACTTATACCCTGCGTAGGTTGCAACTGTACCTAATATACTGCCTTTGTCGGGATAGCGACTCAAAGCTTCGGAAATGGTTCCGTTTCTTATGCTTTTATTGTATCCGTTGGAATTAACATTGTTATAGGTAGATTCAAAACCATACTCGAGCATATCTCGGGGAGATAATGATTTTCTGAAATCGAGATTAAATGAAAAACATCCACATCCTCCTCCTGATGCAGTTCATTATCACGGCGAAAGCGGCGGTTAATACGGTCTTCATCAATTCTTTGGTAAGCCAATACAGCCTTATATCCCGAAAACAACACTGTTTCTCCATCGGAAAACAAACTTACAGAACCGAAAAGTCTGTTTTGCGGACCATAATACCATGTGGCATAATTGGGGACTGCATTATTATAAATGGATAGTTCGTCATATCTGTGAATCCGTGAGCTTGTGGAATATTGAAAATTTCCTGAAAGCTTCAAATTCCTGCTCAGGAGCACTAATAGTTTCTGGGTAAGATCGAACTGCCGGTAACCTGTGTTTGGCTGAATATCGGTGTTTGTATTGGAAATCACAGAATCCCGTCCATCCAAAAATACTGTTTGATAATAAGCCTTGCCATGATCACCCAGAAAAGGATTCCGGTTTTTCCCCATACGGATATCACCAAAATTACTAAGGGTATAACTCGAAAACCATGCAAACTTTTTAAACCCGGCATTTACACCAATACTGGAAATATTCGAATTCGAAGCACTGCTATATTTTGTGAAAGCATCGGCTTTTATTAAGAATTTATTTTCGTCGGATAATATTGGTTCGCGGGTATGATAATGAACCACTCCCCCGAGGGCATCCGATCCATAGATTACGGAAGCCGGTCCGTAAATTATTTCCACCCGGTCGAGACCACCCATGTCTAAGGTCATAGAATTCTGAAGATGCCCACTGCGGTAGATAGCATTGTTAAGCCGCACCCCGTCCAGTACCAAAAGAACCCGATTAGCCTCGAAACCCCGTATAACAGGACTGCCTCCCCCACCCTGACTTTTCTGAAGCATAAGATTGCCGGCCGAAGACAGGATATCGGCTGACGTTTGAGGAATGGTCATTTCCCTTATTTTGATAATGTCGGTCTGAAATGGTAAATCCCGCTTTTTCTCTTGCCAGCGATAGGCAGTTACAACGATATCGTCCATCAGAATGCTTCTTTTGCTGATAAGCAATACAAAATTCATATCAACAATATCCTGGTATGTTAACCCAATGGTATTTACTGAAGGATGTCGAATATATATACTGTCGTTCCTGCTGAATTTCTTCAGATCAGCTTTCCCTTCTCCATTTGTGTACACTGCAATCGTATACGATTTGTTATAAATGGCAGCATTTTCTACAGGTAAAGAAGTGATATTGTGCAAAATGGTTAATTCCTGTGCGTATAATGATATCCCGGAAAAAAGAACCCCTGCAATGACAAAACTAATTTCATGTATTTATTATTTTTAATCAGATAGAACCTGTCTGCCATGCATCAATAATCATTCCTTTGCATGTAAAAAATTATTTGTGTTGAAATTTACGGACATAGATGTTTCATGAAACCAATTTTCAGGATGTTTATACCGACAAACAGCAAATATAAGAGCTCTATTGTTAAAAGCTTTCTTCGAATGTTAATTTTTATCTTCCCAGCGAAGGATTTAAATCCATATTTTTGCCTCTATTTAAGGATGTTGAGAGATGTTGAGAAAACTTTTAATTTTTTTTACAATATTACTGATAGCTTTCCTGTCGTATTTTTCTTATAAGTTACTGAGAGAAAATGAGGTAGTAGTAAGCTCACTCCTTGATGCCATTCCAGTAGATGCCAGTTTTATTCTTGAAATTAATCGACCTCAGGTTTTGTTCGAGATTATTAATGCCCCACCAATTGATGCTGAAAGTTTTTTTAATATACCTTTTATCCGCGATCCGCTTCTGCGATTGAAAACTATTGATTCAGTTACCTCCGAAGTAAAGGAAGTACGTTCGATACTGCGTCGCCCCCGGTCGGCTATGATCTCGGGACACCCTGTTCGTAAAGACCAACTGGAATATGTGTATTATCTAAAACTCGACAATGCTGAAGAATATGAAGCGATTGACAGGCTGATTAGAAAAGATGTACAACCAAAAGGCAATATTTCTGGTCATAACTATGAAGATGCACGTATCCGGGATGTGAGCATTTTTAACAGGCAATCGGAAGCTTTTTCATATGTATATTACCGTGGTATGTTTATCATGTCGCATTCGTCCATACTTTTGGAAGAGGTGATCAGGCAGACAAAATCTACAGTGAGTATCCGAACAAAAGCAGGACTTGAGACCTTATTAAAAACAGCCGGCAAAAGCTCTCCGTTTAATATTTATATAAACTTTGAATATTTCCCGACACTGGCCCTTAACATAATACATTCCCGTTTTAAGCCGGAACTTAATGCAATGGCGAAATTTGCCCATTGGATCGAACTTGACTGTAATGTAAATGATAACGCCATTGTATTTACAGGCTTCTCGGCTTCGGACGATACCAACGGATTTCTGTCAGATATTTTTAAAGATCAGGAACCATTTCACTTATTGCTGCCTGGTTTGTTGCCGGCAAGCACAAAAAGTTTTTTTGCTCTTGGCATTTCGGATTACAACAAATTTCGGCTCAATTTTACCGATTATCAGAGAAAATACCATACTAACCCTGATTTTAATACTAATCTCGAAAATTACCGAAAACAAACGGGTACCGACCTTGCGGCTGAATTTATAAAAGCTTTCGATAACGAGCTAAGTTTTGCATTTAGCCCCAGTCCCGGCGATACCTTATCCAACAATGTATTTACCATTATCCGGGCAAAAGGTACCGATGAGGCAAGAACTTTTATTGAATTGTGCTCCGACACCGTTACTTCACAGGAAAGGAATACCGGGACTGAAATTAAAAGCAGAATTTATGCATTAAAAAGCAATATACCCCGACTCCTTTTTGGAAATATATTCAACCTTAACAACAATTTACTGTGTGTAATCAGTGACAATTACATGATTTTCGGAGATTCTCTATCGCGGTTAAAAGCCTTTGCAGCCGAATTTAAACAACAGAAAAATCTTGGCATGGATTTTAATTACCGAAATCTGTCGAGTCTTTTAACAGAAGATGCTTATTGCTATTTCTATCTTTCTCCCGATGCCCAGCAATTGTATCGTCACTATATAAGATATACATCCGAACAAATGCTTAATCAATATAAATACGGGTTAAGTCAGGTTCAGGCCATTGTTTTCCAATTCGGTCAAAACAATAAACTGCTTTACAACAATGCTTTCATCCGATTTAAACCGAAACCACAGGGAGATGTAGCAAAGGTATGGGAACTTGAGCTTGAAAGCGCTCCTGTTGCTCCTGCTAAACTGGTCAGGAATCATCTTTCGGGACAAAGCGAAATATTTATTCAGGATAAGCGAAATAATATATATCTCATTTCGTCTGACGGAGAAATAATCTGGAAACGCAAAATTAATAACAGGATAATGAGCGACATCCACCAGGTTGATCTCTTTACCAATAAAAAACTTCAGTATGTTTTCAACACTCCCGAATCCATTATGGCCATAGACCGAACGGGGCAGGATGTTGAAGGTTTTCCCATAAAGCTGAAATCACGCGCTACAGGAGGCATGGCCTGTTTCGATTACGACAGTAACCGTAATTATCGTTTTCTGATCCCCTGCCAGGATAATGTTTTGCTGGCACTGGATAAAAAAGGCCAAGAGCTTGATGGCTGGAAAAAACCCATAATTGGACCCAATCCCACAGCGATAACCCATTTTACTTATAATAATAAAGATTATATTACCTTTTACGACGGTGTTCAGTTACATTTTCTCGACAGGAGAGGCAAGGAACGCATAGTACCCGACAAAATAATTGGAGTTGGGCCTAATTCGGGAATTTTTGCAAATAATCATAAGAATGCCTTCCAGTTCGTTTACAGCGATTCTGCAGGAACCATCCGGATAGTTTCGCTGAATGGAATGGTATCGCAGATAAAAACCGGAATATATCCGCTTCACCACTACTTCTTTTTGGGCGATGTGGATTTTAATAAAGCTAAGGAGTATATATTCTTTTATAATAAAAAATTTGAAGCCTATACAACCACAGGCGCCAGGGTGCTTAATCTGAATCTCGACGGAGAGGTTACTTCCGCTCCCACTCTGATTTCCTTATCCGATTCAACATTTATCTACACTTATACCGACACAACAAAAAATAAAATATTCCTCCACAATCACCAGGGTGTTGCATTAGAAGGGTCTCCACTTGAAGGCAATACATCAATATCCTACGAAATTTTGGAAAGTCCTGATCATTTGCTTAACTTATACTTTGCGCAGAATAACATTTTGTTCTGCTATTCCGTAAAATGATCTAACTTATACAAAACGTACAATGAATAGCAAAAAGGTTACCTTTTTAGTATTATCCTTTGTATTGGCAATGCTGGCAGGGTCGTGTATAAAGGACGAGATTGACCTGGACAATATCTCAACACGGTTTTACTGGAATCCCAAAATTGGACTGCCTCTGGCTTATGGCCGGCTTACTATTGACGATCTTATTGAATCAATAGATTCGTCGGATAATGTATATGAGGATGATAATAAATTCCTGAGCCTTATATATTCGAGTAATATTCTTTCGGAAAATGCCTCTGATCTTATGAAGATATCCGACCAGCAATTCAACGAAGTGTTGCTGGAATCGCAATATAATCTACCTCCTTTTCCAACCCAGGATACCATAGCATTAACCCGTTCCAATAAATACACTTTTGATCTTGTTCAGGGTGCTGTTATCGACAGTATCAGGCTTAAAACAGGAACAATGATATTTAATATAACTTCAAGTTATAAGTATCGCGGAATTTTGAAAATAACCGTTCCTGCGCTCATAAAAAATAAAAAAGCTCTAGAGATAAATATAGATATTAACCGATCGGACGGAATGTTCTCTTATACCGAAAATATTGATATTACCGGCTACCGGCTGGATCTAGAACATCCAAATGCCACTGATAATCTTATCACTTATAATTATACGGCAAAACTGATTAATACAGGTGCAGGTGTAAGCGTTGGCGATAAAATAGAAGTTGATATCAATTTTAATGATATAGCTTTTTCATCTATGTTCGGATATATTGGCCAATTGCAATTACTAAACTACCAGTCCAATATAAACATCCCCCTTTTCCGGAATGTTTCGGAGCCCAATATACAGTTCGCAAATCCAATTCTCAAAATTATAACAGCCAATTCGTTTGGAGTGCCTGCCCGGATTGAACTTTTCAATATGAAAACCTATTCGGAGAAGGATGATAAAACAGTTCTGCTTGGATTTACTCCCGGTGTTAATCCCTTTTACATAACCTATCCGCAAACCATTGGGGGTACAAAAACAGATACAGTTGCTTACAGCCGCATGACCACCAATATTGATCAGGCCCTGGCCATCGGACCCAGCAATTTTTTATATGGCATCCGATCCACTGCAAATCCGGCAGGGAAGACTTCAAATTATGTAACCGATTCGAGTCGGATAAAAATAGATATGGACATTGAACTTCCGCTGGATCTGAAAACATCTTTGCTGGAATTTAGTGATACCCTGGATATGGATTTATCGGGTCTGGAAGAAAACACCGATAAGATAAAATCGTTCCTCATACATTCCTCTTTCGAAAACGGAATGCCGGTAGACTTAAACCTTCAGGTTATACTTTTAAATGAAGGATATCAACCTGTGGATACCTTATACAAAACTCCCGAACAGCCTGTGATTAAATCCGCTACACTCAACCAGCAGGGCAGGGTGACAGGAACCACCAAAAAAGATATTGACATTGTATTTTCAAAATCACGGATCGATGCACTTCAAAATGTAAGATATGCATTGGTGAAAGCAGGTATCATCACATCGAATAATGGCAGTAGTTATGTAAAGTTTTACTCGGATTACCTTTTGAATGTGAATTTTGGAATACAAACCGAACTTGAAATTACGGAGGAATAAAGGATGAAAAAAAATCACTGATTTTGGCAATTATCGCTTTGATTTCCCAAACATTACCAATGTTCGGACAACAGAATAATTCGCTTTATTTCATGGACAGAATTCCTCAGTCCATCCAGCTTAACCCGGCACTTCAGCCGGGATGTATCGTTTACCTGGGAGTTCCGGGCATCTCCGGTATTGAAGTAAACGGTGGCAATAATGCCTTAAGCCTAAAAAATATTTTAATTCAGAACGATGATATCGGGAAACTGGTAACACCTTTCTACTCGAAGGAAATTACACGTCAAACTCTGGATAAACTTAACAAAAACAATGTCTTTTATGCGGGAAGCCAAATAGATATCGCCTCATTCGGATTTAAAATTATGGATAGTTATGTTTCGTTTTTAGTTGCGGATAAAGTAAATGTAAACACCATTATTCCAAAAAGTTTGTTCGAGTTTATTTACGATCCAATCGATGTGGGTAAGACTTTTAATATTGAAAATCTTAGAATAAATGCCTCCTATTACAGAGAATATTCTGTGGGATATTCCCAGAAAATAAATAATAAGTTATATGTTTGGTGTAAGGAGGAAATCTTCTTTTGGCAAAGCAAATATTACCAGCAGGCCAGATGGATATAACCATTAGTGACCAGACTGGAAAGCAGTTGTGTTATCCTCGTCCATCAAGATCAATACATCGGTACCACATATGAATGTTTATGCAAGTCCAACAGGGAAACCCGACAGTATAGAATTTCGCGATTTTAACAGAACAAGTGATATTTTAAATGACCTTGTATTTTTAAACACTAACAGGGGTTATGGTTTTGATTTGGGATTTCAGTATCTCATTAACGATAAATTGACCCTTTCGGGAAGTATTCTGGATTTAGGCTATATAAACTGGAAATCGAATGTAAACACATTATCGGGAGGTGGCGATTATACGCTCGAAGGGATTGATCTGAATCAACCTGATTCAGTAAATTTTATAGAAACCCTCCTTGATACCTTACAGGATGTTTATGATGTAACAGTTACAAACGATCCGTACAGTCAATTACTTACTCCGAAATTATATATTGGAGCCTCCTACTCGCCCTATAAATTTATAAAACTTGGGTTTCTCTCACGCTCTGAATATATTGCCAAAACATTCCGGCAGCAAATTACAGGTTCTGCAACCATATATATGTCACAATTTTTCGGGACCACCCTTAGCTATACCATTGCTGATAAAATGTACGATAACCTTGGCCTGGCATTTGTATTCCGAACCGGTCCGTTGCAGATATACCTCATGAGTGACAGAATTCCCTTATTTTGGTACAGTGTAAAAGGGGATAATATCCCTTATCTGCCCATATATGCCCGAAACGCAAATTTCAGGATGGGTTTGAACCTTGTATTTGGAGCCAATCAGAAACGGAAACTCATGAAAGATCAACCATTTCTCGATTAATTTAACACTTCTTAACCTGTCAGTTATCTTAATTTTATTTAACTTGCGTGAAATTTTTTTCACATGGGTTTAATACGAACATTAATAATTTTAGCGGTTATATATTTTGTTTTCAGATATGTAATGCGCGTTCTTATTCCTATGATGCTGGGGAACTATATCAATAATAAGGTTAACCAGACACAGGACAATTTCAAGAAACAACATAAATCGGGACGCGAAGGTGATGTAACGATTAATTATACTTCTGCCAATAGTAAAAAGAACAAAGATACTAAAGGAGAATATGTTGATTTTGAAGAAATAAAAGAATAATTCATTGGTGTGACCATACAAAATATTACCCGTTTTAATATCTGCAAAATCAATAACCCTTCCGGAATTCGCAATAAATAAATGTGCATTCCAATTTACAATCAAAAACGATAACCTTATGATGAAGCTTTTTAAAAATTTTGCTCCGCATTTACTGGCGGTTTTGGTTTTTATTGTAGTTACGTTCCTGTATTTTCCTCCTCTGCTCGAAGGTAAGGTTATCCGTCAGGGAGATATCATGCAATTTATCGGAATGTCAAAAGAAATAAAAGATTTTCGGGAGAAAACAGGGCAGGAAGCACTATGGACAAACAGTATGTTCGGGGGAATGCCTGCATATCAGATATCGGTGGTATATCATAATAATGTAGCAAAAAAGATAAATAATGTTCTTTCGCTGAAATTCCCTGTTCCGGCAGTATATCTGTTTTTATCCCTGCTGGGATTTTATATCCTGATGCTTGTTTTTGGAGCGAATATCTGGATAGCTGTTGCGGGGGCAATTGGTTTTGCCTTTTCCTCCTATTTCTTCATTATCGGAGCGGCAGGACATAACTCCAAGGCCCATGTCATGGCGTTTATGGCCCCCATATTGGCCGGGGTTATTCTTACATTCAGAGGGAAGTACATTTTAGGGGCGGCAATTTTTGCAATCTTCCTTGCATTGCAACTAAATGCCAACCATTTGCAGATTACCTATTACACAGCTATGATAATTCTGGTTTATGGTTTAACTGAACTGGTTTATTCGCTCAGAGAGAAAAGGATCATGCAATTTACCCGGGCTGGAGCAATCCTCGCCGTGGTTGCAATTATTGCTGCATGTACCAACTTTACCAACATGCTGCTTACCTATGAATACGGGCAGGAATCGACCCGTGGTAAATCTGAATTAACAACTGAAGCTCACGATAAAACTTCCGGACTGGACAAGAGTTATATTTTGAACGATTACAGCTACGGTATTGATGAGACTTTTAATCTTTTTATTCCAAATTTCAAGGGTGGTGGTAATTCGGATGTTGGTACCGATTCCGAATCATACGAATGGTTGCGGGCGAATAATGTTCCCAATGCGCAGCAAATTGTAAAACACATGCCAACTTATTGGGGAACACAGCGTTTTACTGCTGGTCCTGTATATATTGGAGCAGTTATAATTTTTCTTTTTGTATTGGGCTTGTTTATTCTTCGCGGAGCATTCAAATGGTGGATTGTTGCTGTAACAGTTTTATCCATTCTACTGGCCTGGGGGAAAAATATGGAGTGGTTCTCAACCTTATTTATAAATTATTTCCCGGGATATAATAAGTTTCGAACAGTATCGATGATTTTGGTTATTGCAGAGCTTACTATCCCCCTATTGGCAATGGTAACATTTATCAGAATTCTGAATAAGGACTTTGACAAACAAAAACTTTCCAAATCTCTCCTTATGACTTTATATATCACCGGAGGATTTGCCTTACTTTTTGCATTATTGCCAGGTTTATTCTACAATTTCACATCGCCCAACGATATAAAATTAGGCTGGCCCGAAGCCCTTGTGAATGCATTGATATCTGATCGCGAAAGTCTGTTAAGAGCCGATGCTTTTCGTTCTTTGCTTTTTGTTTTGATGACCGCAGGGCTAATCTGGTTAATCATGAAAGAGAAAATCAAAGTAGTTTGGGCAAGTGTTATTCTGGCAGCACTCTTTCTGTTTGACCTTGGAATAGCAGGTAAAAGGTATTTAAACGAAGATAACTTTGTAACAAAACGAGAGTCGAATCAGCCATATCAGCCCAGCGAAGCAGATATGATGATCCTTCAGGATAAAGATTTAAGTTACAGAGTGTACAATCTAACTGTCGACCCTTTTAACGATGCAAGTACATCTTACTTTCATAAATCGATCGGCGGCTACCACGGCGCCAAATTAAAACGTTACCAGGAATTAATTGAGCAACATTTGGGCAAACAAAATATTGAGGTATTAAATATGCTTAACACCCGCTATGTTATTGTCCCGGGTGAGAATCAGCAACCTGTTGCCCAAATGAACCCGGGAGCATTGGGAAATGCCTGGTTTATTGATAGCGTTCAGATAGTACCCAATGCCGATGTGGAAATTGCTGCCTTATCAGATTTTAACCCCGAAACGAAGGTGATTATTGATCAACGCTTCAAATCTTTGGTCCCAAAAATGAATTTTACTAACGATTCCCTTTCCGATATTAAGCTAACCGATTATCAGCCTAATTACCTTGTTTACCAGTCCAAAACTACGTCAGATCAACTGGCTGTTTTTCGGAGATATATTACGATAAAGGCTGGAATGCTTATGTGGACGGTAAGCTTACCCCTCACTTCAGAGCCAATTATGTTCTAAGAGCAATGATGGTACCTGCAGGTGAGCATAAGATTGAATTCCGATTTGAACCTCAGAACTACAAAACAGGAGAAAAGATATCTTTGGCCAGTTCAATACTTCTTGTATTATTACTTCTATCTGCTTTTGGGCTGGAAGTGTATAAACTCATAAAAAAAGAAAAAGAATCTGTCTAGCCTCTCATAAGTTTCCTGAGTCTCTGACTCATTGGGGAAGCAAAGATAAAATCGTTGAGGTCGTCATGGTTGGTAAGAAGAATATCTTCTTTAGTGCCTTCCCATGCCTTTTCGCCATGATGAATAAAAACGACCTTATCACCAATTTCCATAACAGAATTCATATCATGGGTATTTACAAGGGTGGTAATGTCAAATTCTTCGGTAATTTCTTTGATAAGGTTATCAATCACAATGGATGTCTTCGGATCCAGACCGGAGTTTGGTTCATCGCAAAACAAATACTTTGGATTTAATGCTATGGCTCTTGCAATAGCAACTCTTTTTTCATTCCGCCACTTAATTCCGATGGGAGTACCTTATTGACATTTTCCAGATTCACCCTTTTTAAACAAAAATTTGCCCTTTCTTTCTTTTCTTCGGGAGTTTTATCGGTAAACATATCAAGCGGAAATGTCACATTCTCTTCTACAGTAAGAGAGTCAAATAGCGCTCCTCCCTGAAAGAGCATACCTATTTCCTTTCTTATTTCTCTCTTTTCGATTGTATTTAGTTTGCTGAAAACCACATCTCCATAAATAATTTCTCCACCATCAATTTCAAAGAGTCCAACTATGGATTTTAAAAGTACTGTTTTCCCAGAGCCGCTGGCTCCAATAATAATATTGGTTTTACCTCTTTCGAATGTTACGGAAACATCTTGCAAAACAACCTTTTCTCCAAAAGATTTTGAGACATTATTTAATACGATCATGACAGGAGCAATTGAGTTAAGATAAGATTAAACAACAGGATTACCACACTACTATATACCACAGCTTTAGTGCTTGATCGTCCAACTTCTATTGCTCCCCCTTCAACGTAATATCCATTGTAAGCTGATACCGATGTTATTATAAAAGCAAAAACAATTGTTTTCATTATACCATAAGTTACATAATAAGGGATGAAAACATACCGAATACCTTCGAGATATTGTTCGGTGGTAATAATTCCGGTCAGTTCTCCAACCATCCATCCCCCAGATATTCCGATAAACATACTTATCAGAGTAAGTATCGGATTAAAAAGCACGGCAGAAATGATCTTTGGCAGTATAAGGTAACTGGCCGAATTTATGCCCATTATTTCAAGCGCGTCAATCTGTTCTGTCACTCTCATCATCCCGATTTCGGAGGAAACACTTGACCCAACCTTACCAGCCAGTATAAGCGCAACCATAGTTGACGAAAATTCAAGCAGTATGGAGTCGCGGGTAGCCACACCGATGAGATATGTAGGCAGTAGTGGACTGGTTGTATTGTAAGCAGTCTGAATTGTAATTACAGCCCCCATAAATGCCGAAATAATAGCCACAATGCCAATTGAGTTTATACCCAGATTCTCAATTTCCCTTAATGTTTGTTTATAGTACATAATGTGTTTCTCAGGCTTGGAAAACACCTTGAACATTAACAGAAAATAACGGCCTATATGATATAATATGCCCATCTTTGTAAATTTGATGTAAAATTAAAAATATATCGTCAAATTAGTTTTGACACTTAGTTCGTTCTTCGTAAACTTCGGTAAAAGTTAAGGATAATATACTATTATAACATAACAGAAAATTATAAAACTCACTTTCATGAATCAAAACAATTATTGCATTATTATGGCAGGGGGTGTAGGCAGCCGTTTCTGGCCGCTCAGCCGATCCAATAAGCCTAAACAATTCCTTGATATTCTGGGTTTGGGAAAATCTTTGATACAACTTACTTACGATCGTTTTAAAAAGATTATTCCCGAAGAAAATATTCTTATTGTTGCTCATGAAGACTATGAAGACCTTATTTACGAACATCTGCCGGGTATTAAAAAAGAACAGTTGCTGCTGGAACCCATGCGCAAAAACACAGCGGTTTGTATAGCATATGCTAATTTCAAAATATTTAAAAACAATCCTAAAGCTAATTTGATTGTAGCACCTTCCGATCATTTAATATTACGTGAAGATGAATTTCTGGATATTATTCAGTCTGGCCTTGAGTTTACAGCCAGTAATGATGCACTTCTCACAATTGGCATTCAACCCAGCCGTCCGGAAACAGGATATGGTTATATCCAGGCAAACGGAGAAAAGGCTTACAAAGGTAATTCCAATATTCGAAAAGTGAAAACCTTTACCGAAAAGCCCAATATAGAAATGGCGAAGGTGTTTTTTGAAAGCGGAGAATTTTTCTGGAATTCAGGAATCTTTATCTGGTCTCTCGAATCCATAATGCATTCCTTTGAACTTTATATGCCTGATCTTAACAATCAGTTTAATGAATCGCTTGATCTATTAAATGATCCAAAAGAAAAGGAATTTGTTGCTAATCTTTATCCAAAATGCAAAAGTATATCGATCGACTATGCCATTATGGAAAAAGCAGAAAACGTTTATGTTTTAACTGCTGATTTCGGGTGGTCCGATCTTGGTACCTGGGGCTCACTTTATACTCACCTGGATAAGGATGAGAATGAAAATGCCATAACAGGGAATAGTGTATTTCTTTACAACAGTAAAAATTGCATTGTAAACATGCCAGATGACAAACTTGCAGTTCTACATGGACTTGAGGATTGTATTGTTGTAGAATCGGATGGCATTTTGCTGGTTTTGCAAAAAAGAAGAGGAGCAGAAAATTAAGGACTTTGTAAACGAAGTAAGAATTAAAAAAGGAGAAGAGTTTATATAAAAAGAAAGGGAGCTATAAGCTCCCTTTTTTTATATTTTAATATTCCCAAAGGTCGTGTTCCACTTCAAACAAGTATTGTTTAATTCTGTCGGCTTCCAGCAATGCTTCAACTCCGGTAGTATAATCTTCAATGCGTCGGTTGTTGTAAACATTGGATTCTTTGAATATATAACCCGAGAAACGTCTTTGCATAAAGAGATCATCAAAGGAAACCTGCTGAGCATCGTTAAACCGTGTGAATACAGGATGACTTGATAAAAGGTTCCTGGCTTCAGGATAATACACCCAAAAAACAGGTTTCATAAGTATTTCAGCTTCATCACCCGATTCAACACTAGCATTCTGTCCTTGTATCTGTCGAGGGTAAACCCTAATCGGGCAAAGTCCCAGGATGCGAACCTGCATGGTTGAATGCTGTTTATCGAAATACCATTTCTCCTTGATAAGAAGCTTTTTAACCTGTTCAATCTGACGATCCTGTTTATAAGTGGTATCTTTAGTGTTATTATTGGCATCAACTACCTGAGTTGTTTTTTCAACAGCATCCAGGTTTATATCAATATCAGCCTTGGTCATAGCCACCTTAAATTCATCAAACTCACTATTGGGATTATAAACCTGCAGACCTTCATTGTCGATCCCATAAAGTAATAATGACATAAGGCTCATTCTTTCTCCAATGGGTTTGGTTGGGAAAATCATCTGTAAATTCATCTTTTCCCTCAGATCGACCATTCTCCACACAATTTTAGACCACATCACATCGGCCTCCCGAACGTCGGGGTAAGGAACAGGTTTTTTTAAAAGGTATATTTACTTTATCGTAAAACTTCCTTTTTTTACGTCCTGCGCAACCGAACTCGAAATCATACCTGACAGGACGATTCCTATCAATAACACAAAAATGTTTTTCATAGGTTATAATATTTGATTATGTTAATTAATTTTAAACACTATAGTACCCAATTCACGTACAGAACCATCAGGCCCAACAGCCTTAATATCCTCAAAATATACCTTTTGCCCCTTACCCATGTTCCTGATAATATCTAATTGTCCTGGGGTGATTCTGTTTGATTTTGAAATTTCGTCTTTCACAAAACCTCCCTGGCTTGCAGAAACTTTAAACTCAGTGATCTGAAATTTAAGGTCAAAATCAAAGTTTTCCAGATCAGCTTGAACAACTAACTGAGCTGCAAGCAAGTTTTTATCTATTACGCCACCTTTTCTTCCGGCAACCTTACCAACAGGGTCGGGTACTTTTTTAACCCGGAAGTCCATGAAACCCATATTTTTCCATTGACCATCTATCTGAGCCTCAACCGTTACAATGGCATTACCCATCATCTTGGGTCGAACAATATAACTGTTGCCAGTTTTAACAATACTACCATTAGTAATGGAAGGACGTATTTTATCAGCAGGAACTCCTGCTACCGAAATTTCAACAGGATTATCCACACCCAGATAAAATACATTCATCTTAGTAGGCGATATTACTGCTGATGCTTCGGCAACCTGATATTCAGCTTCAAACGGATAAAAAGATTCAATCCCTTCGGGTGATTTAATTTTAACCAATCCGCCCCATTTATTGTTACCCTGAGCTCCTCCAGCCCTTTCGTATAATCCACGGCCATTGGGCTGAATTTTTAAGGATTCATAATTCCCGACCATTTTATAGCTTATACTTCCATCAGTATTTTTGGTTTGCTCATACCTTCCAACCATAACTTCGGGACTTTGAGTAGTATCGCGTGCTGAAATAAATACTTCAGCCTGATACTTATTTCCTTTAAGGATATAGTTTGAATTAGTTGTAACAATAGCCTCCAGCTTATTAAATTTGAATGAACCGGCATCAATCTGAGATAATAAGTAGCGTATCATTTCGGATTCTACGTTACGCACATCACCCTGCATTTTGGACAAAATAGTTGTTACTGCTATAAGTGGTATTTCTCCAAAATGAGCTGATTCCCATGAATGTTTCACTCCTTCTTCCATGGGGGGATCGTCTGTATTCAGAAGCTTTTCAATGGATACTCTGACATCTTTATCTTCAGGTCGGATCAAAGAAAGGCAATACTGTTTAAGTTTTACAAATTTTTCATTAATTTCTTTCCCTTTACCATTGTTGAAATCACCTACCATTAAACGTGTTGGAACGTCAGCGTCATCTTTCGCTTCAACTTTCATTCCTTCAATCTTGTTTTTATCTTTTATGGCTTCAGCATCTTCTCCATCTGCTGTTTTTACAAGTAGCACTTTTACTTCATGCAGGAAGTTAACTAATTCAGTTGTTCTCTTCCTTATTTCATCGGCCTTTTGTTGCCAAGGTGCAACTTTTGCAGGATTTGAAGCAGAAAGCTTGCTCATATCATCATATAAAGACTTATTCTTTTCAGCAAAGTTTTCATTTGTGATAGTTAAACCCTCATCGACGAGTACAAAGGCATTTAGAATGTCCTTTGATACATTCAGTGCCAGCAAGGCTGTAAGCACTAAATACATCATACCGATCATTTTCTGCCTCGGTGTTTCCTTACCGTGTCCCATATATTAAAATCTTAAGACTACCTTTGGGATTGTTAATAACACTCATAGCAGCCAGCATATTTCCATAAATGGAATTTAGGGAAGCCAGATTTTGACTTAATTGAGAAATCTCCTGTCTGTATTTCTGAGTTTCTTCAGCTGATTGTTGGAGATCAGTCATGAGTTTGCCAAAGCCTCCATATAAAGCCTGTGTTTCTTTCAGATGATCGTTTGCACCACGAAGTTGCAATTCGTATGCAGCATTTAATGCAGAAAGGTTCTTATTTACATTCTCCAACTGACTTCCATAAGCTCTGGAATTTTCAGATATGGAAGTAATGTCCTGTTTCACACTTTGCGCCAAGGCTCCATAAGATTGGGTTAGTGTTGAAACAGATTCCTGTATCGCCTGATTGGATTGAACAAAGTTATTGGATAGCTGACCAACAGAATTGGCGGCGCTTTTTACATTATTCACATATAATGAAGTGGCAGAAGCTGCTTCGGTAAGATCAGAAAGATTTGCAGTAGTGCTGCTTAATTTTTCAAGGGAGTCACCAAGTCTTTTGAAAGCGGCAGGACCAACATCAGCATTCGAAACAAGATCTTCAAATCGTTCCAAAGTAACCTGACCTGCTTTACCGGCTTCCTTAATCCCCTCAACTTCATCAGGATCGGTCATGCCGGCTAACTCAGGGTATACCAAAGTCCAGTCGAGTTCTTCGTGTAAAGGTTCAAATGCAGAAAACATAAATATAATTGCCTCGACAATAAGCCCAAGAGGTAAAAGTATCTGCCAGCCATTCCAGTGCATAATTTTAAAGAGTGCTCCAACAATAACAACAGCAGCACCCAAACCATAAAGCTTGGCCATGAAATTTTTCCAGCCAGAACTTTGTACTAATTCAGTAATATTCATAAGTCAAGAATTAAAATAAATCGGGTAGAGAATTGTTTTAATTTTCAGATCCTCCCAGATACGACCGAACACAGCGGAATCCGATATACGATTTTGTGGTGTCCTGATACTCGTATGCTCTTGTTCCCACTTGCATGTAGTATGCAATATCCTTCCACGATCCACCTCTGATAACTTTTCTTTTCATAACTGCAGGGTCATCAGGACGAGCTTCATATTTATAATCCGGGTTTAAATCATGTGTAAAAACGTAAGCCGATTCATCGTATGCATTTGCAGTCCATTCGGCTACGTTGCCAGCCATATCATAAATTCCCCATTCGTTGGGTTCATATGAACCTACACGAACAGTATGCAATCCACCATCATCGCCATAATTACCTCTTAAAGGTTTAAAGTTTGCAAGAAAGCAACCTTCTCTGTTTCGGGTGTACATTCCTCCCCATGGATACATAGAGTTTTTCGAGACCGCCACGAGCGGCATATTCCCATTCGGCTTCTATGGGTAGTCGATACTCCTGAACATTGCTTTCGCCATCCTGAGATAAAGCATTATTGAGTGTCATTGTTCTCCAGATACAGAAAGCTCTGGCTTGTTTCCAGGAAACTCCCACAACGGGGTAATTATCATAAGACGGATGCCAGAAATACATATTGGCCCAAGGCTCATTATATGAATAAGTAAAATCCGAAACCCATACTAGGGTATCAGGGTATACATTGATAACATCGCGCATAATGAAAGAAGAACGATTCTGAACAGCTGCTCTTTCGCCAAGTGCATTGTAAACAAAACCTTCGTATTGCTTGGTGCTGAAATTGTAGCGATTGGATTTTTTGGCTGCCTGCTGCAGATCTACCCAAAAATATTCGTACATAAGCTTTCGTGTATCAATTTCCTTTCTTCTGTAAAATCTTTCATTATCGGGAAGATAAACTTCCTTCAAAACTTCATTTTGTTCTTCGTCGCTGGGATCGATTTCAGTTTCCCAGTTCAGAACAGGTGGCTCGATAGGATTTCCATTGTCGTCTTCGGAGATAAGGAATTCTTCGTTGGAATCGCCGAGAAGTTTACGCATAATAGAATCGCGAACCCAGTAAACAAACTGGCGGTATTCGTTATTTGTAATTTCAGTTTCATCCATCCAGAATGCATCGACCGATACAGTTTTGGCAAGTGATGTCTGAGCCCAGGCAACATCCTGGTCACTGGGGCCCATGTTAAATTTCCCTTGTGGAACAAATACCATTCCATAAGGATCCGGTTCAAAAATACTTCTTTCTGTCTTGAACTCCGGTCAACTCGCCATTGCCGCCCTGCTTACTGCAGCTACTATTCAGGAGAACAAGGATTAAACCTACGAGAAGTAATCTTTTCATAACGTTGAGGTGTTTATAGATTGCAACTTCTTATTAATACTATTGATAATTAAAAATTCTATACTAAAGTTAAATAATTTTTTATAAAAACCTAATACTTTTATATTTCTGCGGAACCTTTTCTTTTTTCACTGAGAAGCAATACCCCACCATAAACTCGTGAGAACCGCTGCTGTTTTTCCGTATGTCAGAGATAGTAAAGTCGTAGGAATATCCCACCTTCAAACCATTGGATAATTCTATTCCGAGCATCCCAACAACAGCATCATTAAGTCTGTATGATAACCCTCCCCAAAACCTTTTATTATAGAGAACGCAGCCATTTAAATCTAATTGTGTTGTTTTGCCATCACTTTTTACAAAAACTGAAGGTTGTAATTCAAACGATGGATTGGGCAATGAAATTGTGTATCCGGTTGTTAAGTAATACTGCCGTGTTAAAAACGGTTTTCCTTTTTGATAGTTTAATTCAGCCTGGCGAAGATGCAGCGAAGAAATCCCGAGGTATAATTTTTCAGTTCTGTAAAACAAACCTGCTGAGAAATC
>JAAUTT010000197.1 GCA_012031335.1 Bacteroidales bacterium
CGATGCCTAAAAAGTATATATTCTTTATATTATTTATGTCAGTCATGTATCAGTTTCAAAATTTCCTGAGCAATTCGTTTTGCCGAATCCTTTTGAGCTAATCCGGCGATATTATAAGCTAACCTCCGCATTTCATCCTCATTTCTTATGAGGGTGAGCATGTTATCGGTGAGCATTTGTTTTGCATCCTGGTCTTTAACCAAAATGGCAGCACTTTTATTTGTTAATGCCAAAGCATTTTTGGTTTGATGATCCTCTGCCACATTAGGCGATGGTACTAATATACTAGCTTTTGCCACCAGGCATAGTTCTGAAATTGTTCCGGCACCAGCCCTGGATATAACCAGGTCGGCAGCGGCATAAGCCAGATCCATACGCGATATAAAGGCCATGGTTTTAACATTCAATGCACCCGAAGCATCGGTTTTAAGTTTCATTTCATCATAATACCGCGATCCTGTTTGCCAGATAATCTGAATATCGGTGTTTTTTAAACGACCGAGATTTTCTGCAATGCTATAGTTAATGGTACGAGCACCTAAACTGCCTCCCAGTATCAATAAAGTCTTTAGAGAATTGTCCAGTCCAAAAAAGGATATTGCTTCTGCTTTTTTTCCTGTAACTTCATTCAAATCCTGCCGAACCGGATTACCGGTGAGTATTATTTTTTCAGCAGGGAAAAAACGTTCCATTCCTTCATAGGCAACGCAAATCCTGGCTGCTTTTTTTCGCCAGCAGTTTATTGGTTACACCTGCATATGAGTTCTGTTCCTGAATAACAGTTGGTATTCCTTTTTGGGAAGCTATTCGCAGGAGCGGACCACTGGCATAGCCACCTACGCCCACGGCTATATCAGGCTTAAATTCGGATATTATTTTTTTTGCTTTCAGGAGGCTATACATCAATTGAACAATAACCTTAATATTGCCAAACGACAATTTCCTTTGGAAGCCCGATATTGGTAATCCGGTAATTTTATAACCTGCTGCCGGTACTTTTTCCATTTCCATACGTCCCAAAGCTCCCACAAACAGGATTTCCATATCCGGTTGCAATGCCTTCAGCGCATTAGCTATGGATATTGCGGGGAATATATGTCCCCCTGTACCTCCACCGCTAATAATGATTTTTTTATGCTGCTTCTTGTTCTCCACCGGATTCATTATTATTATCAGTTTGCTTTTTTGTTATTTTCTTTTATCTTCTTTTTTTTACAGAAGGCTCCTTAGGCTCTTTTTGCTTTTTTTGCAGGACGACTTACGCTCAGAATAATACCAAGAGCGAAGCATGTAAATAATTGCGATGATCCTCCCATACTTACAAGCGGCAGTGTTTGCCCTGTAACAGGAAACAGGTTTACAGCCACAGCCATATTAATCATAGCCTGGAATACGAGTATAACCGTCAGTCCAATAGCCAGAAATGCCGGAAATGTCCGGTCGCTTTTTCGGACAATAATACCTGCTCTGAACAGAAGCCAGAGATAGAGAAACATAATTGTTAAACCACCCGCCAAACCATATTCTTCAACAATAATGGCATAAATAAAATCGGAGTAGGGGTGAGGCAGAAAATTTCGCTGGGTGCTGTTTCCCGGACCTTTACCGATAATTCCACCTGTAGCAATGGCTATTTTGGCCTGTTCGGCCTGAAAGTTGTCTTCACTCTCGCCCGAAACAAAATGTTCGATACGATTCTGCCAAACCTTGATACGTCCTTCATGCTTGGTTAGAAGTGAGATACCGATAAACATTCCTCCCAGAACAACTCCAATTCCTACCAGTGCCAAAATTTGTTTCATTTTAACACGACCAATAAACATAAGTACCAGACTGGTAAAGAAAAGTATGGCTGCTGTGCTGAAGTTGGCAGGGAAAATTAAAATGCATACCAAAGCCACAGGAGCCAATAAGGGTATGAATGCTTTTTTAAAATCTTTAATATCCTCCTGTTTAAGCGAAAGCAGTCGTGCCAGATACATGATGAGTGCAAGTTTGGCAAAGTCGGATGTTTGAATGGTAAGTCCCAAACCCGGAAGGGTAAGCCAGCGCTGAGCCTGATTGAGATTTGTTCCGAATGCCAGGGTTATACCAAGCAGTGGTATGCACAGAAAAAGAAGTAACTGTGATAATCTCGAGTAAAGCTGGTAAGGTATATGGTGTGTGACAAATGTGATCATCAGGCCGATGAACATATATGTCAGATGTTTAAGTATATAATAATTGGTATTCCCATGCTGGTATTTATAGGCCAGGGTACCTGTGGCACTGTAAACAGCCAGCAACGAAATAAGTGAGAGTGCAATTATTACCCCCCAGATTACTCCATCGCCATGGAAATACTTTTTTAAAGAATCGTTCATTTACTCTTTTTACCTATTTATTGTTTTCCAATTTATTCTCTTTCATATATGTCAATAACCACCGGCAATTAATCATAATTCACGTACTGTTTCTTTAAACTGTCGGCCGCGGTCTTCATAATTATCAAACAGGTCGAAACTAGCGCAGGCGGGAGATAAGAGAACGACATCGCCATTTTTGGCCTGTTTATAGGCTGCTTTTACAGCATCAGCAATAGAATGCGTATCCACAATTACAGGTGCAATTCCCTCAAATGCCTTTAACAGTTTGGTATTATCTTTACCCAGGCAAATCAAAGCTTTTACTTTTTCCTTCACCAAATCGTAGAGTTCTGAATAATCATTGCCTTTATCCAGTCCGCCGGCAATCCAGACAATTTTCGACGACTGACATTCCAATGCATACCAGGTGGAATTGACATTGGTAGCCTTCGAGTCGTTTATATAGTCCACTCCATGGATTTTCAATACATATTCCAGGCGATGTTCTACTCCCTGGAAATCAGTAAGACTTTCGCGAATTACTTCCTTCCTTATTTCCAGTACTTTGGCTGCTATTCCAGCAGCCATGGAATTGTAAGTGTTGTGTTTCCCTTTGAGAGAAAGTTCCTCGAGCGACATGGTAAAATCATCTTCATGGTAGTTGATGATCATACTGTTGTTTTCCACAAATGCTCCCGGACGATGCGTGTGTTTCACCGAAAAAGGCAGTTTTTGTGAAGTGAGAACTATCTTTTCTAACTCGCGGATGGTTACATCATCATCGGAACAAAAGATGAAGAATTGATCTTTTGTAAGATTTTGAGTAATCCTGAATTTAGAGTTAATATAGTTTTGCAGGTTATATTCGTAACGGTCGAGATGGTCGGGAGTGATATTCAGTAAAATAGCAATATCCGCCCGGAAATCGTACATTCCGTCGAGCTGAAAACTGCTTAGTTCAATAACATAATAATCAAAATCTTCTTCAGCCACCGACCAGGCAAAGCTTTTACCTACATTTCCTGCCAAACCTACATTTAGGCCCGCTTTGCGAAGCATATGATAAAGCAGGGTTGTGGTGGTTGTTTTACCATTGCTACCGGTTATACATATTTTTTTGGCATCGGTATATCGGCCGGCAAATTCTATTTCGGAGATAATGGGAATACCATTCTCTCTGATTTTCTTAACAATGGGAGTTTTTTCGGCTATACCAGGACTTTTTATAACCTCTGTAGCATTGAGGATAAGGTCTTCGGTATGCTGCCCTTCTTCATAGTTAAGTCCATACCTGTCAAGTGTTTCCTTATATTTTGGCTTTATAATCCCAAAATCGGAGATAAAAACATCAAACCCTTTCTTCCGGGCAAGGATAGCTGCGCCCAGACCGCTTTCGGCCGCACCCAGAATTACTATGCGTTTAATTTTCGTCATATCTCTTTATCGTATTTTGAGCGTTACAATAGTTAAAATGGCCAGAATAATACCAATGATCCAGAAACGTGTAACAATTTTTGCTTCAGGGTATCCTTTTACCTGGTAATGATGATGAAGCGGAGCCATTTTAAAAATTCTTCGTCCTTCTCCGTATTTTTTGCGTGTATATTTGAAATAGCTTACCTGCATTATAACAGATAAATTCTCGATGATGAAAATCCCACACAATATGGGTATTAAAAGTTCTTTGCGGATAAGCACGGCAAACACCGATATGATCCCTCCTAATGCCAAACTACCAGTATCGCCCATAAAAACCTGGGCAGGGTAAGTGTTGTACCATAAAAATCCAACCGTTGCACCAATAAATGCAGCCATAAAAATTACCAGCTCGCCAGTATAAGGGAGGTACATAATATTAAGGTAATCGGCATAAATGATATTGCCTGAAACATAAGCAAGTATTGCCAGTGTGGCTCCTATTATGGCTGATGTTCCGGAGGCTAGTCCATCGAGCCCATCTGTTATATTGGCACCATTGGATATGGCAGTTATTATAAATATTACAACGAGTGTGTAAACTATCCAGGCATATTTATTTGCCTTGTCGCCCATAAACCATATAAGGGTGCTGTAATCGAATTCATGGTTTTTAAAGAAGGGTATCGTTGTTTTGTTCGATTTTTCTTCATGAATTACATAAGGAGTTGCGGCAGGAACGTTATCAGGATTTTCCAGAGTCCCGGGCATTGTATTCATTGTTGTTGCCGGAAGCTTTTCGCGTATTACAACCCTGTCGTTAAAATGGATAGTGACTCCGATTATCAGACCCAGGGTTACCTGACCCAGAATTTTAAATTTACCGTGTAAGCCTTTTTTGTCTTTCTTAAAAACTTTAATATAATCATCGAGATATCCTACAAATCCAAGAGTTATGGTTGTTACAAGCATCAGGATAATATAGATATTAAGAATGTCGCATAGTAAGATGGCTGGTACCAGTATGGAAATCAGTATAATAATTCCACCCATGGTAGGTGTTCCTTTTTTCTGCATTTGACCTTCCAGTCCCAGGTCGCGTATGGTTCACCAATCTGCTTCATTTGCAGGTAGCGTATTAACCACTTGCCTATAAACAGAGCAATAAGTAACGAAAGGATAACTGCCAGAGAAGCTCTGAAAGAAATGTAGTGAAACACCCTTGCTCCCGGTATATCAAGCCTTTCAAGATATGAAAACAGATAGTACAACATACGCTCTATTTTAAAATTCAAATATTTCTCTGATAACTTCTTTATCATCAAAGTGGTGCTTCACTCCTTTGATTTCCTGATAATTCTCGTGACCCTTTCCTGCCACCAGAACAATATCTCCTTTTTTTGCAAGCGCAATAGCTGTTTTAATGGCTTCGCGCCTGTCAATAATAGTAAGTGTAATTCTGCGTGTATTAATATCCAGCCCCTGAGCCATATCAATTAAAATATCTGTCGGATCTTCACTTCTGGGATTATCGGATGTTAATATTAAACGATCACTGAGTTCGGCAGCTACTTTGGCCATAATGGGGCGTTTGGTTTTATCACGATCACCTCCTGCCCCGATAACTGTTATTATCTGTTGATCACCAGATCGTATCTGATATATTGTCTTCAGTACGTTTTCAATAGCATCGGGAGTGTGAGCATAGTCAACAATAGCTGTTATACCGGTCTGAGAACGAATGTATTCGAACCTGCCCGATACAGAGGTCAGGCTGCTAAGTACCTCAAGTATTTCATCCTTATTTTGTTCCAGCAGAATGGCTGTTGCATAAACTCCAAGCAGGTTATAGGCATTGAATTCACCTATGAAATGTGTCCATACCTCTATACCGTCGATTTGCGTCAAGGTGCCGTCGAAATGACTTTCGATAATTTTACATTTGAAGTCGGCCATAGTTTTTAAGGCAAAGGCGTATTTCCGGGCTTGTGTATTCTGGAGCATCACCTTTCCATTGCGGTCGTCCCCATTAATAAGTGCGAAGCTTCCTTTGGGCAATTCGTCAAAAAATTTCTTCTTTGCTTTAATATACTCATCAAAAGTTAAGTGAAAGTCCAGGTGGTCGTGTGTTATATTAGTGAATATAGCACCCTGAAATGTTAAACCTGCTATTCGTTCCTGAACAATGGCATGCGAGCTTACTTCCATAAAGCAAAATTCACATCCAGCTTCGACCATAGATGCCATAAGGGCATTTAGTTGCAAAGCATCGGGAGTTGTATGGGTGGCAGGTAATTCTTTTTGGTCGACAAAATATACTACCGTTGAAATCAATCCGCATTTGTATCCCAATTTATTAAATAATTGATATAGTAAAGTAGCAGTGGTTGTTTTACCATTGGTTCCTGTTACACCTATCAGTTTCATTTTTTCGGAAGGCCGGCCAAAATAATTGGAGCACATTATTCCCAATGCTTTAGCGCTGTTTTCGACTTGAATATAGACAACACCCGGCATTCTTGGGGATGGTAATTCCTCACATACAATTGCTGCAGCACCGTTTTCCAAAGCCATGGTGATATATTTGTGGCCATCCACAACAGTGCCACGGGTAGCTACAAAAACACAATCCAGGGTTACTTTACGGCTATCAAAGCAAATCGCCGAAATCATTTTTCCGGTGTCGCCTTCAAGCTTTGTAACCCTGAGCCCTTGCAATATGTCGCTAATCGTTTTCAATATATATCCTTTTACTTTTTTCTTTTCATTTATTGATTCTCAACCCATACTCATATTGAGGTAAATTGTACCACCCTGTTTAATTCGTGTGCCAGGTGCAATGCTCTGTTTGGTAACTTTACCTCTTCCTTTTACAATAACCTTTAACCCGGCGTTCTCCAGTAAAAACAGGGCATCTTTAAGACCCATATCCACTACATTCGGAACCAGTTGTTCAATTACAGTTCTTTTTTCGAACTCAATTTTATCATCCTTTCTCGAGGTTGTAACCCAATCGGATTTAACACGGTTTTTCACCGGAATATTCAATTCGTCCATCACGTAATCAAGTTCTCTGCGATTTCCGGTTTTTGAAAAAGGAAGATCCACTTTTGGATGGCTTTCCGATTCGATAATCGGGTGCCAGTTTAAACTTGTTGCATATACCTTATCGGCAATTTCCTTGAAAACCGGACCTGCTACTACATTGCCATAATACACGCTGTTGGAAGGAGAATTCACCACAACAATACACGAATATTTTGGATCGTCGGCAGGGAAATAACCCACAAAAGAAGCCTGATAGCTTAGATCGATACGATAACCATCTTTGCCCTTGGCTATTTGCGCAGTACCTGTTTTGCCAGCTATCTTAAGTACTGAATCTCTAAGGTTTTTGGCTGTGCCCGAATCTACAACACCTGCCAGCATTTTTCTTAAGTTTTTTTAATCGTCGACCCTGAACATATCGAAGGATTGATGACCTCAGTATCAAAGCTCCGAATGATGTTGCCATGTTGGGTAATTTGTTTTACAAAGCGAGGTTTAACCATTTCGCCATCGTTAGCAACAGCATTGTATAAAGTAAGGATATGAATAGGAGCCAACCTCAGTTCGTATCCTATTGACATCATGGGGAGTGACCATCCCGACCAGTATTTATCACCCGGATATTTAATTTCGGGAACGCCTTCGCCACGGATTTCAATACCCA
>JAAUTT010000198.1 GCA_012031335.1 Bacteroidales bacterium
AATCTGTAATACAAATGCATCTACGTATCTATTTTCAAGTGTGTCTATATTCCCGAGGATCATCATGCCGTATGAATTTTTAAATACTAATCTTTCCTTTAGGAGAAGATCAAGTTGCAAAGCAGACTTATCTATATTGAAACTATTGGATATTATAATGCTATCGAGCATAAAAGCATGGTATTCTTTGTGAAAATATGAACTTGGATTAACTAGTGACTCTTTTTTGGGGTAACTACAAGACAATAATAATGTAATTATTATTAGGGCTAAGTGCTTCATTGATAAATAATTTAATGATTATAAATTCAAATTTAAGAATTATTTCTATACATTTACTTCTTTTAGGAAATCTGATTTTTGATTTTAGGCCTATCAGGTTAATTTACCAACTCAACCCAATAAAGTAGCTAAACACAAGTATTATTTAACTGCAAAATATTGAATTACAAATTATCACTAATGTTGCCGCTCCCGCATTCAGCATAAATCAAAATTTAATGCCAACAAATACCCTATCCGGAAATGAAACAATTTTAATAGATGTTGTTTCAAAATTGACAGTCTTTGAAAACAGGAAAGTTTACATTTGGCTTTTACTGCTTAATGGGTTTGTTGGATTAAGCTTTTACTAATAGACTAATGTTTATGAAAATTAAATCTGCTATCAGCTTTTTTATTCTGATTTTCACAACTGCGTTTCTCAATGCGGAAGATGGACACCGGCTCTGGCTCCGATATAAAAGTACCGATTCAGTGAATGTTATGTGTTCTAAGCAATCTACCACTCTCACCATTGCACAATATGAACTGAAACAGGGGTGGAAGGGCAAGGCGGGAGCAACGGTTGTTTTAACGGTAAAAACGATAAAGCCATCAAAGGCGATGGGTTCATGCTGAATGCAAACGGCGTGCAGGCCAATACCGAGGTGGGAGTGCTGTACGGTGTATTTGAATTATTACGTCGGCAACAAACCGGGCAGGCCTATGAAGAAATCCTAAGCAATCCGGCATACAATGCACGAGTTTTAAACCATTGGGACAATCCCGACGGCTCAGTGGAACGTGGTTATGCAGGGCATTCCATATTTTGGCGTAAAGGCGACGATGCTTTGATCGTTACTGAAAACGACCGGAGACTTTGGCAGGAATATGCCCGGGCCAACGCATCCATAGGCATCAACGGGTCGGTACTCAACAATGTAAATGCCTCTCCCCGGTTGTTAACTCCCGAATACCTCAGCAGGGTAAAGGCTATTGCCGATGTGCTGCGTCCCTATGGCATCAAAACCTACCTCTCGGTAAATTTCGCTTCTCCAGCATTAATCGGACAATTGAAAACATCCGACCCTTTAAATCCCGAAGTAATTCAATGGTGGAAAGCCAAGGTGAAAGAGATCTATACGACGATTCCCGATTTCGGCGGTTTTCTTGTGAAGGCCAATAGCGAAGGCCAAGCTGGTCCCCAGGACTTTGGACGGACACATGCTGATGGGGCCAATATGCTTGCCGACGCATTGAAGCCCTACAAGGGCATTGTGATGTGGCGTGCATTTGTTTACTATCCGCACGATAAGGACCGTGCCCGGCAGGCTTACAATGAATTTATGCCATTCGACAAGCAATTCCGCGATAATGTCATCATACAGGTCAAGAATGGACCAATTGACTTCCAACCTCGTGAACCCTTCTCGCCACTTTTTGGGGCGATGAAAACAACACCTCTGATGCCCGAATTACAGATAACGCAGGAATACCTCGGGCATTCAACACATCTTGCTTTCCTGGCACCCATGTGGGAAGAATTTCTGAAAAGTGATACCTACCAGGAAGGACAGGGAAGCACTGTTGCCCGCTGTACCGATGGCAGTATTTTTGCCCAAAAGTACACCGCCATTGCAGGAGTTGCAAATATCGGCCTCGACACCGATTGGTGCGGTCATCATTTTGCACAGGCAAACTGGTACACCTTTGGACGGCTGGCATGGAATCACCAGCTTTCAAGTGAGCAAATTGCCGACGAATGGATTAAACTTACATTTTATAACCCGTCGGCTCAAACTGCACTGAACACCATTGACGATGAATGGTTAACGAACTTCGTGGTACCTGTGAAGCAATGATGCTTCAGAGCCGGGAAGCCATTGTGAATTATATGATGCCACTTGGTTTTCATCATCTCTTTGCTGCAAACGAACACTATGGTCCCGGACCTTGGTGGGCTCCGGAAAGGGTACGAAAGGACTGGACACCTCCGTATTATCATAAAGCCGATAGCTTGGGCGTTGGATTCGACCGTACCAAACAAGGTACAGATGCTGTGAGCCAATACCAAGAGCCACTTCGCTCCCAGTTTAACGATCCGAAAAGCTGCCCGGAGATTTACCTATATGGTTTCATCATCTCCCCTGGGATTTCAAAATGCAAAGTCAACGCACCTTGTGGGAAGAGATCTGCTACCATTACGATGCAGGGTTACAGCAGGTACGCCAGTTTCAGATAACCTGGGATAAGGCTCAGCCCTACGTAGATGCCAACCGGTTCCGCGCTGTCCAAAGCAAGCTGCGTAAACAAACAATTAATGCCCAGGTATGGAAAGATGCATGCTTACTTTATTTTCAGCAATTCAGCCGGCAACCGATACCTTATGATATAGAACGACCGGTAAACGACCTCGAAGACCTGATAAGCAATGATCTGAAACGTCTCCGGCAAACCGGGAACTAATACCTTAAAACTATTTCCTCTAAAGAAGAAGCCTCATGAAAACCCCCCGACATATTAAATACCTGATAGCGCTATGTTTTGCCGTTTGGGTCATCGTTCCTGTCAATGCCAAAGTGAAACTGCCAAGCCTTATCAGCGATGGCATGGTATTACAGCGCAACGAACCCCTTGAAATATGGGGATGGCCGACGGTGGGGAAAAGATCCATATTACTTTTCTTGGCAAAACCTACCAGACAAAAGCAGATAAGCAGGGAAACTGGAAAGTAACACTACCAGCCAATACTGCAGGTGGTCCCTACATCATGAAGGTGAACGATATTAAAATCGCCAACATCCTGTTTGGAGATGTTTGGCTGTGCTCCGGACAGTCGAATATGGAACTGCCAATGCGCAGAGTAACCGATGTGTATGAAAAAGAAATAGCCCTTATTAACAATACGAATATCAGGCAGTTCAGATGTTCGTCGCGAAACGATTTTGATATTCCGCAAACCGATTACAAAGATGGGTCGTGGTTGCCGGCAACACAGGAAAATATAATGAACTATCCTGCAGTGCCCTATTTTTTGCAGCCGATTTGTACGAGCGATACAAAATACCCATTGGGTTGATCATGACAGCCATTGGTGGCTCACCTGCCGAATCGTGGGTGAGCGAAGCCAAAGCAAAGAAATATCTCGATAACTGGCTGGCAGCGAAGGCACATATTGATAGCATTAATGCAAAAGAAAACTGGACGGAAATGAAAATCGTTTTAATTTTATGGCAGAGCTTAACCGGAACGATCCAGGTGTTTCGCGATGGTCGAAAGCCGATGCCGATATCTCCGGCTGGCCGATAATGTCATTGCCAGGTTACTGGACCGATAAAGGTGTCGACATGCGCATGGGTTCCATTTGGTTTTCCAAAACGTTTGAAATAGCCGATTCATTGCTAAATAAAGTAGGTGTGCTTCGACTTGGTAGAATCATCGACAGCGATTCGGCCTTTATCAATGGTACTTTCGTAGGAACTACCTCTTACCAATATCCTCCCCGTATCTATAAAATACCAGCCGGTGTGCTGAAGCCGGGCAAAAACATGCTGATGGTACGTGTTGTCAGTCAGGGTGGCAAAGGCGGGTTTGTGGAAGAAAAGCCTTATGAAGTGCGCCTTGGTGCTCAAACCATAGACCTGACAGGCGATTGGAATTATCATACTGGGGCAGTATTAAAACCTGCACCTGGCAGCATGGGAGCTGGGCCATTACAATTCAGACCGGCCGGTTTGTATAATGGATTAATCAATCCTGTGAGGGGGTATAAACTCAAGGGCGTAATCTGGTATCAGGGCGAATCGAACACCGGTAGGGGCATGGAATACCTTCAGCTATTCAAGGACCTGATTACCGACTGGCGGACAAAGTTTAACCAGCCCGACCTGGCATTTTTATATGTACAGCTTGCCAACCTGAACCTTCCCAATAAACAACCTGTCGAAAGCGGCTGGGCCGAGGTACGTGATGCACAGCGCCGCACCCTGGAACTACCCCATACCGGCATGGCCGTTGCTTACGATATTGGCGAATGGAACGACATCCATCCCCTGAATAAGAAAGAAGTAAGCCGGCGCCTTGCTCTGGAAGCAGCACGGGTTGCCTATGGTGATAGCATGATGGTAAGCGCAGGCCCCCTGTACAAATCGATGGAAATTACAGGAAACAGCATTTTACTTACTTTTAAATCGGTAGGTACAGGTTTGTATGCTAACAACCTGCTGGAAGGTTTCCAGATAGCGGGTGCCGATGGAAAATACAGATGGGCCAATGCCGTAGTGATGTCAAAAAACAAAGTCAGGGTATGGAGCGATGGTGTGACGCATCCCACCATGGTCCGTTATGCCTGGGAAGATAATCCTGCAGGAGCAAACCTGAAAAACAAGGAACAATTACCTGCCTCACCTTTTACAACGAATAATTAACAACTAATAAAACCTTACCCTTATGAATGCAACAATCCCGAAAGTGTCGGTAATAGAAAAAATTGGATATAGCCTAGGCGATTTAGCTGCCAACCTGGTATTCCAGACGTTGATCACCTATCTGGCTTATTTCTACACCGATATTTATGGCCTCAAGACCACTGATGCCTCAATAGTAATGCTGGTAGTAGGGCTGGTTGCCGCCTTTGTGTTTAACCCTGTTATTGGAATATTGGCCGACAGGACCCATTCGCGCTGGGGTAAATTCAGGCCCTGGATATTGTTCACAGCAGTTCCCATGGGTGTTATCGCATTGCTTGCCTTTTCAACCCCCAACTTTACATATAAGTGGAAACTTATTTATGCCGCAGTTACTTATACTTTCCTTTTGTTGCTATATGCGTCAAGCAACCTGCCCTATTCTGCCCTGAGTGGTGTATTAACAGGCAATATGGCCGAAAGGAATAGTATTTCGTCGTACAGGTTTGTGGCGGTAATGTTTGCCCAGTTTTTTGTGCAGGTATTTATGCTGCCCATCATCATTTTGCTGGTCATGGCGACAAAGCCGCCGGCATCGAAACCGTTATGACATGGATGGCCATCATTGGTACGATCATGTTACTTATAACATTTTTTACTACCCGGGAGCGTATTGTTCCAAGTGCAGAGCAAAATCATCACTAAAAGAAGACCTGGCAGACCTTTCTAAGAACAGGCCCTGGCTCATTATGCTTACTTTAACCATATTGGTTTTTATTACCCTTGCCATGAAGGGAGGCGCTTATGTGTATTATTTCAGTAATTATGTTGACAAGGCTGTTCTGGCCAAATTTATCAGTCCGGTAATAGATACGCTGGGAGGAATTGGTGTTAATTTCTTTGGATCGGACCCCATGTCGGCAGGTTTGGGTTTGTTCAATGCAGGCGGTATTATCTTTATGATTGTTGGAATTTCCTTATCGAAACGACTTGCTGATAAATATGGCAAGCGCGATGTCTTTAAGTATGCTTTACTCGTTTCTACGCTGTTTATTCTCATCTTCTTTCTATTCAAACCAGAAGATGTGTTACTGATGTTTCTGTCGCAAATACTGCATGGATTTACATATGGTGTCACCATTCCCGTTCTTTGGGCCATGATTGCCGATGTTGCCGACTTTTCGGAATGGAGAACAAATCGCAGGGCCACTGCCATTATCTTTTCGGCTATGATGGTAGGCCTTAAAGCCGGCCTCTCTATTGGCAGTGCTTTGGTGGCCTGGATTCTGGGTTTATATGGATATATTGCCAAGGAAAGTGAAGTGGCGGGGCAAACCATTGTTCAACCCGATACTGTAGCCGACGGTGCCAGAATGCTGGTGAGTGTATTCCCATCAATACCCTTCCTCCTGGGAGTTGCGCTGCTTTTCTTCTATGTAATAGATAAGAAAATGGAAGTAAAAATTGAGGCCGAACTTAAAGAACGCAGGAAATAGATTCAAATCAAAAGTCTAATAATAATTATAATATGAAAATCAAAACTTTCTTTACAATAACTGCATTACTTTTCTCCACATTCTTGCACACATGGGCCCAGGAAACATTGGCCAGGGCTACAAAAGATAAATTTCTCTTTGGTGTTGCTGTAAACATGAAACAAGTTAACGGCACGAGTCCTGAGGAGTCGGTACTGATTGCTGAGCAATTCAATGCTGTTGTAGGCGAAAACTGTATGAAACCCCAACCCATACATCCTGAAGAAAATCGATACTTCTGGGACGACGCCGACAAACTCGTTGCCTTTGCTGAAAAGAATAAACAGGTGGTAACGGGGCATTGTCTTTTGTGGCATTCGCAAATAGGTCGTTGGTTCTTTGTTGATGAAAATGGGAAGGATGTATCGCCCGAAGTCCTGAAAGAGCGTATGCGGCAGCACATCTATGCTGTTGCTGGCAGGTATAAAGGCCGTGTAAAAGGCTGGGACGTTGTAAACGAAGCTTTTGAAGATGACGGTACTTATCGCAAAAGCAAATTCTATAAAATTCTTGGGAAAGACTTCATACGATATGCTTTCTAGTTTGCGCATGAAGCTGACCCGGATGCTGAATTGTATTACAATGACTACAACGTGGAGACACCCGCGAAATGCGATGCCATTGTTACCCTGGTGAAAGAACTCAAAGCAGCAGGCATCCGCATTGATGCCGTGGGTACGCAGGCTCATTGGCGCATGGATTCTCCTACATTAGATGCTATTGAATCAAGCTTTAAGAAACTCAAAGATGCAGGGGTAAAAATTCTGATTACAGAATGGGATATTTCAATACTTCCAAGTCCATACTCCGGTGCTAATGTTTCGGTGAATTTTACCTACTCCAAAGAAATGGATCCTTACAGGGAAAACGTACCCGACTCAGTTCAGCAGCAATGGAATAAACGTGTGCTGGATATGTTTGGGCTCTTCCTCAAATATGAAGATGTGATTGACCGTGTTACAGTTTGGAGTCTGAATGATAAAGTATCCTGGCTTAATAATTTCCCTATCCGCGGGCGGATAGATTATCCTGTACTTTACGACCGCAATAACCAGCCCAAGAGTGTTGTTAATGATATGATCGAACTGGCAAAAACTATAAAAAATGAAAGAAGCACGGTATTTAGTAAAGGATGATTTTATGGCCGATCCTGCTGTACATGTCTTCGAAGGAAAGGCTGTAACAATCTATCCCATCACACGACAGAGAATCGGGTATTCCGGAAGAATGACAAATGGCGAATCC
>JAAUTT010000199.1 GCA_012031335.1 Bacteroidales bacterium
ATACCTCCATCAGTTTGTTCAGGTAGTCGGCTTCCAGTTGGGCAACCGGACCACTGGTACGGAGGGGTGAGGATGGTACCCCGCCGTTCGTTGGTGGCGATGTTAAGCTTGGAGGCATACTGGTTGGCCAGCCCTGATATGTTATTGACAGTAAAAAAGTAATTATCCTCGGGCGAAGGAACAAAGTATTCGGGGTTGTTAAGCACAATGGTGAAATTAAAGGCATTGTGCCGGAAGTACTCCCCGTATCTCAGCTTTTTCTTTAGGTTCAGGCCCCCGTCGATATACACTTCATATTCCTGCTTCGAAAGCAGGCTGATGTTAACAGGGTAACCCCGACTGGTGGCCAGGCTCGAATCCAGGATCACCTTAAAGGGCGCGGATCGGTATAACAGTGCCTGTTTGATATTTCCCTTTTTATAGTAACTGATATCAACGTCCAGTTCCGAAACGGCTTTATAGGCCATGCGGTACGATTTCAGAATGGCAATTTCGTTTTCGATATTCTTGCGGGCGCTCATCCGGTCAATGGCATTGAGTACCAGGTCGGCAGTCGATTTCTTTTCGTCGTTGATAAGGAGGGTTGCGCCTACAGTATATACCGGAGCCGTATACCGATTAATGAGAATGGCAATAAAATAGCACACCACCAGGGAAAGTAAAACCCAGTACCAGTTTTGAAGAACCCTGAAGAAGATTTTCCGGATATCGAAATTTTGCTCAGAGCCCTGGAGTATTTCTGTTTCCATTATTTATTGATATTCGTAATAAGAACAACCAGGGCGATGGCCGAGGTGAAGAAACTCATAAAGGTGGAATATTCCGATAACCTCACCCGGAACATACTGGTTTTCAACGGTTCCACATAAACAATGTCGTTGGGCTGCAGGTAATATAAGGGAGAGGATAACAGATCGCGCTGGGTCAGATCCACTTCGATCACCCGGGTAACTTGCTGGTACGACCGCACAATGGTCACTTTCTTCCGGTTCCCGCTGAATGGAATATCCCCTGCCATGGCAATCCCTTCCAGGATATTTGCCCGATCGCTGTAAACAGTCTGCATGCCCTTGCTTCCAATTTCCCCGAGAAAATACACCTTAAAGCTTAACAGCTTTACAATCACTTTGGCATCCTTGATATATTCATCCGCGTGTTGCTGTATAAGATCCCTGGCTTCGTCTACCGTTTTCCCAGCCACCTGAATTTTACCCATTACAGGTAAATTGATAAAACCATCGATATCTACGGAATGTCCTGTCATATAGCTGCTACTACCAGAACTAATAGATTGTGAAGCATTACTGCCTGGTCCATTGTCATTGAATACTTCGGTAATATTTTTATCCATGCTCTGCACATTCACCCTGAGGAGATCGGCTGGCTGCAGTTTATAAAAGATAAACGACTTATTAAAAATACTGTCCTGCTGCGCAGCCGGGTCGGGCTGGATATAGGTAAACCGCTTGTACTGCCCGCACGAGGTCATCAGGCCTACCAAAACAAAAAATAAAATCCCCTTGTGTATCATATTTGTGTATTTCTCAGTCCAATTGTAAAGCTGTACTCTGTTAACCAATCCACCCATGTTTCAAAGATAAAGGTATAACCTGAAAAATTAAAATTTATTATCCGTCAATTGCGAACGAAGTAACCCAAATGATCCATCCCCCTACCGTCATTGCGAGGAGGTATGACGAAGCAATCTGTAAGTTTTTACCCCAAACCCTCCATAACCGTCATTGCGAGGAGGTACGACGAAGCAATCTGTAAGTTTTCATCCCGATACAACAATCATCACACTACTAAATGATAGATTGCTTTCCCGCCATTGCGGGACAGGCAGTACCTCGCAATGACGTTAACCCGTTTATCTCATTACAAACCGCGTCATTGCGAGCGCAGCGAAGCAACCTGTCCGTTTTTACCGAAAAGCATTATAGAACCCCCAACAGTTATAGCCCCTTTTCAAGGCATCATCAATCATTTATCTCTTTCTTCCTTCCAGCTTCCAGCTTCCAGCCTCGAGCTTTTCCCCCGTTTCCCCAGCTCCTCCATCACCCTCTCAATTACCGCCTCCGGTGCAATACCCCGCATACAAACATTATCCTTACAAACATTGCTGAAGCAATTAGCACATTCCACGGCATTATTCCTGAACACGGCCGATAACTCCTCCGGCGGATACCACAACCCCGGATAATCGCGCGAACTGAATACAGCTGTCACATAGGTCCTTGTCGCATAGGCCAGGTGCATGGGGCCGGTATCATTGGTGATAAGCATCCGGCACCTGCGCAGCACCTCCGCACTTTGCATCACCGAAAGCCTTCCGCAAAGATTTATTACAGGATTTGTCAAGCTGAGACCGCTCACCAGGACATTATCCTCTTCGCCTCCAATTATCAGGCAGGTATATCCTACCGATTGCATATATTCAGTTACCTGTTGAAAATAATCAATAGGCCACCGGTTCTGAGGCCGCTTGGCACCTATTGTAAATGCGATGAGTTTATGATTATCCCAGATGGAAAGTGTGTCGAACAGTTCATTGACAAAAGTTGTATCTTCCTTTTGGATGTTCAGCGGGAATTTCATGTTGGAAGAATGGAGCGCTCCGGCCTCGCGTGAGATGGAAAGCAGAAAATCCCGAACGTTGGGAATCGCCTTATGCCGTGCCTGCCAGGCAGGGAAAAGCCGGGTAACACAAATCCGGAAGCCGGCAACTTTTCTGACATTTATAATCCTGGCAAAGACCAAATCACGTAGAATCCTCTTAAAAGGAGCATGAGCCTGTGGAAACAAAATAAAAAGATCATATTTTTTATGTTTTAAGCGGCTGATCAGTTCCTTCCGGGGCAGATTTTCGTAGTTGATAAATGCATCCACTATCCCGGGTTTAATCATATCCTCCAGGGCAATCCCCCGGAACCCTCCCGAATGTGTGAGTACTTCCAGCTCAGCTTCAGGATATGCCTGTCGCAAGGCATTTATAGCCGGTAAAGAGCAGATGGAATCCCCCATTGACCCAGTTCTGAATATAAGGATCCGCCCAGGTTTCTGCTTCCCCAATCCCGGGAATAGCAACCACGAAAGCACCCTTAACACCAGGTTCTTCAGAAAATAATCCACCTCAACTATAAAACCCAACTATCCAATATTTAAATAAGTTCACCTTCCATTATCAGCAATACGAACAACCTGTAAATTTTAACCTCAAAGCATTCCATTACCGTCATTGCGAGGAGGTACTGCCTGTCCCGTCCGTAGGCGGGAACTGCCTGTCCCGCTTAGGCGGGAAAGCAATCTCTCTGTTTTTACCGAAAAACCTTCTATTATCAATATTGTAATCACCATGAATCAATCTGTCCCTTTTTACCCCGATACAACATTCATTATCCTCCGTAATGATAGATTGCGTCGTTCCTCGCAATGACGATCACCCTGTCATCCCTCAACGCGTCATTGCGAGGAGGAACGACGAAGCAATCTGACCGTTTTTACCGAAAAGCAATTATTCGTTTTCCTATACCGCATCGCCCCTTTTTACCGTAACTCGGCTGTTTTCCTTTCCAGCTTCGAGTTTGGAGCTTTCCTCCCCCCAGCCGTTATAGCCCCTTTTCAAGGGGTTGGGGTTTCATCATTCAACATTCATCATTCATCATTTTCCCGGCTGTTCCCCCTCTGAGCTTCCAGCTTCCAGCTTCGAGCCTTCTTCCCCCGGGTGTTCCCCCTTCCAGCTTCCAGCTTCGAGCTTTCCTCAAATCCTCCATCGCATCACCTTATAACAAAACCAATAAATTAGAAACACCAGCAGCGAAGCCTTTACAAGATGGTTCAATACCCGGATCAGATCGCTCTCGGCTTTAACCACCTGGAGAAAGATTAACGGGAGCCATAAAATCAGAGTGGGATATTTATCCGCAATGCGGTATATAATGTTTAAAGCTAGTCTGAAAAATATGCCAATAAAAAACATAAAAATAATTGCCCCATAATACCCATAGTTGGCATAGCCCTCCCCCAACAAACTGGCACCCATGGAAGTGGAGGACAATAAAGTAAAACCAGTAAACCTTTCGAAATATTCTTTGCCACCCACTACTGTTTTCTCCGGATTTAAAAATCGGGGTAATAGGGTGGCAGATAAGGCATCATTTACGGTTTCTCCATCTGCAAAAGGAGCTTCGGCAGGAATATAATACATGATGCGGCTGATGATCCATCCCTGGTTCAGGCGAACAACAAAATCTTCCGTTGATGTATTAGTTACTTCATAATCATCATTCCTTGATATTTGTTCACTCACTACTCCAAAAAATCCAGAAATGCTCCCACTGACCCTACCATTTCTTATTTCCCATTTGCAATTTGAATAAAGTATACGAAAATAAACCCTATAATCATAAATAATATTTTCCGGTGGAATCTATTATTATTTAAGGTAAAAGCATATAAACTTATAAAGGTAAGCCATAACAATAAACCATGAAACATACTCGATTGCAGAGAACTGATAAAAAGAAGCAACATGATACCGAAGGTGACACCCCATTTATAACGGGAGGGCTGAAAGAGCAAATAAATCACTCCAACATACATCATATTGGCCAAAAGAAAGAATATGAAGTTCAGGGAACCTGGCATAAACCGTTGCAATAACGAACAAGCCCAGCCTGTGAAAATTAAATAATACGCAAGATTGGGATTTTGGGATAATCTATCTTTAATTTTTGGAATGAATTGGGTCCTGAATTGTTTCTCCTTAGGTTTCCTGATGATTATGCTGCCTGTAAGAAGTGAGAGAATTCCCAGAATTACAAAAGGAATATATTCAGAATCTTCAACATACATATAATATTTGTAATGGTTGCTCAATCCTGCATAGGCCATAACAGGTCCAACAAGCCATTGCATAGTACATAAAAAAATATAAATTCCATGATAGGAATGTAATTCCCCAGTGTTTGGACAAACATGATAAATAAGTAAATGGAAAGCAGAATGGCAGCAGATGAAGATAAAGAAGTACCCATTACATAAAATAGCATTGCAGCAATCGCAGCTATTATTAATGCAAATAGATGAAATGCTGTTTTAGTCCGGTAAGGACGGATACTTATAATTCTATCTGCCATAAAACTTTTTGAAGAATTTCCTGATTGCTGAATTTTCCCTTAATTACTTTTTGTCTTCCAATTTCCGTCAAGGTTTTAAGGGAATCCATTTTTTTTCTGTACTCCTTTATTTTAACACTAATTTCATCAATATTTTTAAAAAAGATCACTTCATCATCTGTAAAAAAAGTAGAAGTTTCCTTATTTTTTTCTGTAATCAAGGCTGTTCCACATGCAGGAATTTCAAAAGTACGGGTAGTGTGCAATTCTGGAAATCGTTTGGAAAGCAATCCTATCCCGAATAAACTGCTGCTGATTACCCTGGCATAGGCTTCTCCAAATAATCCATCTCCTAAATGTTCCAAAAGGGGATGATGAAGATCTTTAAAACGATTCCATTTATTACCTGCAACGGTCACCCTTATTCCGGCATTTAACAGTTTAGAAATAACTTTACCTCTATATTGTTCATATAACCCAATGAAAACAACCTCCCTGAATTTTTCAGCAAAGGAGTTATATGGTTTGTGAACATCGGGGTTATATCCTTGAGGTACCAGTATAGTTTTACCTTCTGGGTATTTTTCAAAGTCAAATGATTTGGTAGTAACAAAATAATCATAGTAGGGTACACTTTTTTCAAATAATCTTGACTTGTTATGGAAAAAGGCTGTATCCGGAGTATAATGTACCAATATTTTACACTGATTTCTTATGAGTTGTGTAATTTCAGGAGTTATGAAGGAGGCTTTATCAATCCATACCAAATCAAAATTTAACCCAGGAAGATTTAAATATAGATAGCGATTGAGTTTTTTTATAAAAGGGCCTATTTTTAATCGGAAACCAATGGATCGAAAAAGATTTCGAGAATTTGCAAAGGGAATATATGTATCAATAACATGAAAATAAATGGGATGCAGTAACTCATTTAAGGTGTTCGCTCTCATTCCTGAGGTGCTGCCGGAATTATTAGGCCCGATGTATAGGACTCTCAAAATATTTCTTTTATTGATGATTATTCAATGTTTCGTAATAAAAAAACTTCGGTGCAGCTTTATCTGGTATTAATTCATAACGATAATCCTTCCTATTATTTTTTCTAATATCCTCTTCTTTTGGATTTGTGCTTGTAGTTAAATATTTCTAATGTCTAAATTATCTGATGGATACCATATAATCAGACCCTAAGATAGGTATTGGAATTCATTCTTCGGTAAGCATTATCAACCATTCTTTGTCCACCGTATCGCAGTCAAAACTAAAAGGTTTGTATTGGTGGTTTTGCCGGGAAATGGTTTCCTCTAAATTAAGGAATTGGAGATTTGAAAAGTCGACGTTCACAAACTTGGGGTAGGTATAAAAGGTTTTATTTAACTCTGTAAACCTATTATATAATCTCTGGATCCAGAAAAGAATAATTCTTTATTTTATAATAATCTAATTTCAATCGAAGGTAAGCCTTAGTTTGCTTTATTGCCTGAATTAAATTTTTTATCTGCCAAAAAATATTTCCAATATCTGAAGAAAGTACCTGCTTATTTAGAAATGAAGACTTGCATAAAGCAATATAATCCAATATTCCTAAGTTTCCGATAGTTCTTGAATGTATTAACCTGCAATAAACCCATGACCTCACACATTTCTGCCTTGTAATTCGGTATACTGAAGTTCTTAGATCGCACCCTCCAATTATTTTCTCATCATGATATATAGCAATATGTGTATTACTCCATAGACTCATTTTCTTATTGTATGTTCTAAAAAAATATTCCTGATCTTCACCAGTTTTTGCAAAATCAAATAAAAACTCATCAAACCCCCCAGATTTTACAAAAAAATCCCTTCTCATAAATATTGCGGCACTTCGAGTATCTTTAATTTTTATTATATTTTCATTTTGATGGTATAACAATATTTTTTTCTTTTTATTACCTCAACTTCTAACTGCACGCCCAAGTCGTTATATACCAATGGTGTAAAACAATCAATATCTGCAAATGAATTAAATGTTATTAAAGCTTTTTTACAAAAATCCTTTTCAGGAACTAAATCATCATCAATAAATAGTATATGTGATGCTTTTGATGCTTTAAATCCAATATTTCTTGCTTTTGATGCGTTTGGCTGAGGTAGTTTTATCCAAATTACTTCTTGCAATAATTGCTTTAGATCCTCATCAAAAAAACCATCAGTGTTTTGATCAACCACTATTATCTCCAATAGCACATCAATTTGTTCTTAAGTAAACTGACAATTCTTTTTAAACTATCGCTTCTCTTGTATGTTGGAATTATTATGGAGAGTTCAATGGACATCA
>JAAUTT010000200.1 GCA_012031335.1 Bacteroidales bacterium
AAGGATTGACATCAGATTTTCGGTAACAGAAAGGGAAAAATTACCTTCAACAGGGTTTCCATCTTTATCCACCACAATAAATTCAAGTTCGAGGCTGTCATTTGGAGCCGATCCTCTATTTGCAGCTCTTGAAATTACTTTAAGAGGATTAGGCTGTTCAACAAAAACCAATCTTTCGCAAATTGGGTTCGACCGTCCGTCGAACACGGTTAATTGAACAATTCCTGTAGGAAATAATTTTTTCTCGATTGAAATTTCAATTGGCTTGCCCTGCCACTGGGCTTTGGACACATATTGCGCTAACCCTCTTGATTGCCCGACAAAGATAAACTCATTGGCATATTCGTCGTTGGAGATTGCTTTGGTACTGTTAATGGTAATTTTTATCAGTTTGGAATCTGAAGCATCCACCTTCATAGTGGTACCTTGAGGCAAGACCTCGGGCAGGGGGTGTTTTTCTGCTTTCCCATTCCCGAATGAAACCTTTGCATAATACTTCATTTCCGCCTCCGGAGTCATGGTGAAACTTCCCATCCCTTCGTGAACTGAACTAAACTCGGCAATTTCCTTACCCTTACCATCAACAATTTTACCGGTTACATCCATACTCTGACCGGTCATATTTTCACCCTTAAAGGCAACAACAGCAGGCAATCCTGCCACTAGCTGACCACCTTCCGGAAAGAAATTAATAATATGTTTATCGATTATACTTTTAACTTTTTTATTAAAGCTTTTGATTTGCTTTAAACGGACTTTCGTAATTATATTTTCATAATTAGGGTTTTTGAAAGAAATTGTTTTGGAAAAGAAGAATTCTTCATCGAAATTCCTCATCCAATTAGTATAAGCCCTTATCTGATAATTTCCTTCAGCCAGGGTATCCGAAAGAAAAAAATATCCCTCAGCAAATCCGTTTTTATTACGTAAAATTTCTGTATGAACCTGACGATTCGCATAATCGATCAGATCAACATAAACTTCCTTGCTAATTGTATCGCTAACTAAATCGGAAGCAGTTAAAACATATGCCTTTAACCATATATTTTCACCAGCTATATAGGTGTTTTTGTCAGTATGGAGGTAAATTTTTTGTTGTGTGCGGGTTAAACGAAACAGTTCAAGCTGATGAAGGATTTTTTCGATACGGATATCGGGGGCAATCTTAAAACCTAAAAGTACTGCTGCAATTAACAGGAATCCCGGAACTGCAAACCTGAATTTTCGGATATTTCTTCTCATGGCTCAAAAATTTGTTCAACCGAAGGAGTAATTAATATTAACAAAAAGGCATACAAAAAGTTATAGAAAAACATCTATAATAAATCATGTAGTTTTAAGATGCCTGAAACGAATAATACCCTCAAGAAATGCAAAAAAATTGTTGTAAATTATTTTGATGTTTGTATTAATTGTGTTTTAACAGGAATATTCAAACCTTTTTAATGAAATTTTTTTACTCATTTTTAAATAGTCAAAGAAAAAATCCTATTTTATACTTTCCAATGCATCCCAGTATTCCAGAGCTCTTCTCGTATGCGGAATAACAATAGTACCGCCAACAATATTTGCAACAGCAAAAACCTCCATTATTTCGGTTGAATTTACACCTAGTTCCGAACACTTTTCGAGGTGATATTTTACACAATCGTCGCAACGCAGAACCATAGAAGCAACAAGTCCCAGCATTTCCTTGGTTTTAGCTGGGAGAGCGCCATCCACATATGTATTGGTATCGAGATTAAAAAGTCGTTTTAAAACCAGATTGTCCTGTGCCAGAATACGCTCGTTCATTGCAGAACGATATTGTCTGAATTCCTGAATTTTTTCGTTCATATCCATAATTTAAATTTAAAAGTTAAAGGTATAAAATTAGCATCAACTCAATAATGAAGGCTTACGAAATAGTATTTTAAGGATAATCCGAATCAAATTTTTAAATAATCTCCAATTTTATAATTTTGTGCCAGAAAAAAAAGAAAAATTATGTCAGGACATAATAAATGGTCGACCATTAAGCGTAAAAAAGGAGCACTTGATGCCAAGCGCTCGAAGATATTCTCAAGAATCATTAAAGAAATACAGGTAGCCGTGCGGGACGGTGGAGCTGATCCTGAAGGAAATCCGCGTTTGAGGCTGGCATTAAACAACGCAAGGGGAGCTAATATGCCCAAGGATAACATACAGAGGGCTCTGAGCAAAGCAGATAAAGATTCTGCTGCGTTACTGGAATATACCTTTGAAGGATATGCCCCTTATGGCATTGCAGTTTTCATTGAATGCCTCAGCGACAATAATCTTCGCACTGTGAGCAGCATCCGGTCAACTTTCAGCAAAAGAGGCGGAAACCTTGGAACAAACGGTTCGGTAGCTTATATGTTCGACCGAAAAGGTATCATTACAGTGCCAAAGGGTACTATCAACGCCGAAGAATTTGAGCTTGAAATAATAGATGCAGGTGCCGAAGACCTTGAAACAACTGAGGAACATTACATTATTACTACCGCTTTGGAAGACTTTGCCAGTGTTCAGAAAAAGCTTGAAGATATGGGTATTCAGGCTGAGAATGCAGAACTTCAGAGAGTTCCAAAGGAAGCAAAGCAATTACCTGTGGAACAAGCTCTGAAAGTACTCAGAATCATTGAAGAATTTGAAGAAGACGACGATGTACAAAATGTTTTTCACAATTTAGAAGTTACTGAAGAAGTAATGGCTGCCATGGAATAAACACTGAATACCAATTTTTTGATAATTTAAAATGATTTTAAACAGATTTTTTAATATTTTTTTTTGAAAAGTTAAAACAACTTTCTATTTTGAGCCGCAATTAAAAAGTGATAAAAAATATGAAGTGCACCATTCTAGTCATAAAACATAAATGGAATCATTTTAAAAAAATGACATGAGAGTGGTATGAATATATACAAAGGTTTAACAAAAGCCATTCTCATGCAAAGCGAAAAGTGAGAATGGCTTTTTAGTTTAAAAACAGTGGATAACGTAACAAAAGGTTGATTGAATATGCAAGGAAATAATCCAAAGGCTGCCGGGCTGTACCGCCCGGAATTTGAACACGACAATTGCGGTATTGGTTTGGTTGTCCAGATCAATGGAAATAAATCGCACGATATCGTGGAAGGTGGTTTACAGGTGCTTGAAAACCTGAATCACCGGGGTGCAGAAAGTGCCGACAACGAAACAGGTGACGGAGCAGGTATTACCGTTCAGATTCCGCATGAATTTATTCTGCTTCAGGGAATAGCAGTACCTGAAAGAGGTAAATACGGAACTGGTCTTATGTTTCTTCCTACTGATAAAAAAGAAGCTGATTTTTGCGAAGCTACGTTTGCAGATATAGTTAAAAATGAAGGATTAAAACTCCTCATTATCCGGAATGTTCCTGTTAACAGCAGCATTTTGGGCTCTATTTCCCGTTCAAGCGAACCCGTTACCAAGCAGGTATTTGTTTGTGGTGCATGCGAACAGGATGATCTCGAACGCAGGTTGTTCATCATCCGCAAAAAACCGAAAAGGCAATAGCATCTTCCGGTCTTGTCAATAAAAGGGCATTTTATATTGTCAGTCTTTCCACCAAAAGCATGACATACAAAGGAATGCTTACCAGTCTTCAGCTTAGAACATATTTCCCCGATCTTACCAACGAGAACTTCACCAGTTCCATTGCTTTGGTCCACTCCCGGTTCAGTACCAATACTTTTCCAACATGGGATCTGGCTCAGCCTTTCAGGTTACTTGGCCATAACGGAGAGATTAATACCATCAAGGGAAACCGTTTCTGGATGGAAGCCCGTGAATCGGTACTCAGCTCGAGCTTGCTGGGCGATCTCAGAGAAATATACCCTATCGTGGAGGCTGATAAGAGCGATTCCGCATCGCTCGATAATGTACTCGAATTTCTGGTACAAGCCGGACGATCCCTGCCTCACGCCCTTGCAATGCTAATCCCTGAATCCTGGAATAAGAAAATCCTATACCTGAAGACCTCCGTGCATTTTACGAATATCATTCCACTTTTATGGAACCCTGGGATGGACCGGCCTCACTGGTGTTTACCGATGGCCGCTACGCAGGTGGCATGCTCGACCGTAACGGATTGCGCCCCTCCCGTTATCTTATCACCAAGGACGGGCTTCTTATTATGGGTTCCGAAACCGGTGTACAAAGTATCGCTCCCGAGAAGATCAAAGAAAAAGGCCGGTTACGTCCCGGTAAAATGCTTCTGGTAGATACACAGGCTGGTAAGATCATGTACGATGCTGAATTGAAAGCTCAGCTGGCAAAGGATCAGCCTTATCTCGACTGGCTGGCTCATAATCGTGTAAGCATGGAAGAACTGTCAAGCGGAAGAGAAATTACCAACGCAGTTCAAAACCTGCCAACCATGATGCGTGCCTTTGGATACTCAAAGGAAGATGTGGAACTACTGATGGCACCCATGGCTGTTGAAGGTAAGGAACCTGTCTCGTCTATGGGTAACGACACTCCTGTAGCGCTGCTATCACAAAAGCCGCAACGCTTGTTCAACTATTTCCGCCAGTTGTTTGCACAGGTTACCAACCCTCCTATTGACCCTATCCGCGAAGAACTTGTAATGTCTCTTACTGGTTATATTGGAGCGTTGCAAAAAAATCCGCTGGACGCTTCGCCCGATCATTGTAAAACAATAAAACTGAAAACTCCGGTAATTACCAATACCCAGTTCGATATTATCAAAAACCTCAAATACAAAGGTTTTTCCTCGGTGGTTATTCCAATTCTTTTTCCGGTTGCCGATAAAGCAGAAGGGTTAAGAAAAGCGCTTGAAGAAATCTGTATTAAAGCTGAGGAAGCGGTAGATGGTGGCCGGAATTTCATCATATTATCCGACCGGGGTATTTCCGATGCTTTGGCTCCCATACCTTCACTATTAGCAATCTCTGCGGTTCATCACCACCTTATTGATAAACGTAAACGTATGCAGATTGACCTGGTTATGGAAACCGCCGAACCCAGAGAAGTTATGCATTTCGCACTGCTCTTCGGCTATGGAGCCAGTGCCATTAATCCTTATCTGGCCTTTGGTGTGCTTGACGATCTTGTAAAACAGAAAGCTATCCAGATCGATTACCAGAAAGCCCAGGATAACTACATCAAATCTGTTAACAAAGGCATCCTTAAAGTGCTCTCGAAAATGGGTATCTCAACCCTCAGAAGCTACCGTGCTGCTCAGATATTCGAAGCAGTGGGTATCAAGGATGAAGTTATTGATAATTATTTTAAGGGTACCGTTTCCCCGTATCGGAGGAATAGGCCTGGAAGAACTCGCTGAGGAAGCACTGATGCCTCACCGCGAAGCTTACCTTGAAAACCGCGATCTTAACCTGCTTCCAAACCCTGGGTTCTATCATTTCAGGAATGGTGGCGAACAACATGCCTGGAATCCTGAAACCATAGCTACTTTGCAATGGGCTACCCGCACCGGCGATTACAGTAAGTTCAAAGAATATGTAAGCCTTGTAAATGAAAAAAGCGAGCATGTATTCCTTAGAGATTTTATGCGCTACAAGGCTAACCCTATCGATATATCCCTTGTTGAGCCGGCTTCCGAAATCACTAAACGATTTGTTACCGGGGCCATGTCGTATGGTTCCATCAGTCGCGAGGCACACGAAGCTCTTGCAATTGCCATGAACAAGCTGGGTGGTAAAAGTAATACCGGCGAAGGTGGTGAAGATCCTGAAAGATTTATTCCCCGTACCGATGGAACCAATGCAAGGAGCGCTATTAAACAGGTGGCGTCGGGAAGGTTTGGTGTTACTGCCGAATACCTGGTGAATGCCGATGAACTGCAGATTAAAATTGCACAGGGGGCTAAACCAGGCGAAGGAGGTCAGCTTCCAGGTTATAAAGTTGATAAAATCATTGCTAAAACAAGACATTCCATACCAGGGATTTCATTAATCTCTCCCCCTCCTCACCATGATATTTATTCTATCGAGGATCTGGCCCAGCTCATTTTCGACCTGAAAAATGTTAACCCATCGGCTCGTGTCAGCGTGAAACTGGTTGCCGAAACCGGTGTTGGTACTATTGCCGCCGGTGTTGCCAAAGCCAAGGCAGATATGATTCTGATAAGCGGGTGCGAGGGCGGAACAGGTGCCAGTCCTTCAAGCTCTATCAAACACGCCGGGTTACCCGTAGAACTGGGACTTGCCGAAACACAGCAGGTACTTGTAATGAATAACCTGCGTGATAAAGTAAGGCTTCAAACCGATGGTCAGCTGAAAACCGGCCTGGATGTAGTGAGGATGGGATTACTTGGAGCCGAGGAATTTGGTTTTTCAACCAGTTCTTTGATAGTTCTTGGATGCATTATGATGCGCAAATGTCACCTTAACACCTGTCCCGTTGGCGTTGCCACGCAGGATGAGCGTCTGCGCAAACACTTCATCGGAAAATCAGATTATCTCATTAATTTCTTCAATTTTATTGCCGAGGATATTCGCGAGCACCTTGCAGCACTGGGATTTACAAAATTTGCTGATATTGTAGGACGTACCGATCTGCTCACTTTCAAACCACATCCTGACCACTGGAAAGCAAAAAACCTCAGCCTCGAACAAATACTTTATGTTCCCGATGAGGTGAAAATAAACAGGGTATGTTGTGTAAAGGAACAAAATCATAAACTTGAAGAAGTAATGGATCAGGAGCTCATAAAAATTGCACAGCCCGCCATTACTGAAAAGAAAAAGATATCCTTCGAAAAGGAAATCAAAAATATCGACCGCACCGCCGGGGCAATGCTCTCGGGCGTTGTTGCCAAAAAATATGGAAATGCAGGACTACCCGAAGATACTATCAATGGTACTTTTAAGGGCTCTGCCGGACAAAGCTTTGGAGCTTTCCTTTCAAGGGGAATTACCTTCAAACTCGAAGGAGATGCAAACGATTATATGGGCAAAGGCTTGTCGGGCGGTAAAATAATTGTTGTTCCTCCAAAAGGTATCACCTACAAGCCCGAAGAAAATGTTATCATAGGTAACACTGTTCTTTATGGAGCTACAAGCGGTGAGGTGTATATCAATGGTATTGCAGGAGAACGATTCTGTGTTCGCAATTCAGGGGCTATCGCTGTTGTGGAAGGTGCCGGAGACCATTGCTGCGAATATATGACAGGAGGTAGAACCGTTGTGCTGGGTCGTACCGGCCGTAACTTTGCCGCTGGTATGAGTGGTGGCATAGCTTATGTTTTGAATGTAGACGGTAACTTCGATTATTTCTGCAACATGGGTATGGTTGAACTTACCCTGCTCGAAGATATGCAGGACCAAAAAGAACTGAAGGACCTGATCAGCCGTCATCTTCAATACACCGAAAGTCCGCTGGCAAAAACAATTCTTGATAACTGGGCAAATTATGTTACCGAAT
>JAAUTT010000201.1 GCA_012031335.1 Bacteroidales bacterium
GTGAAGCTTTGGAGGGAGCAGTTGGCTTGCGTTTTTTCCTTACTGTAAGCGCCTTGCTGATAGTTATATAAAATTTCTCAATAGAAATCTCCTTATTTTGTATTTGGAGCGGGCCGATTGAGAAACAATTAACAAGTCTCCCTCATTTGTAAGCCGTGAACCTAACCTGGAGAAAAGTAATTCCTTTTCGTTATCAAATAGAATTTCGGATGAATTAACATTAAATCTTAATTCTATTTTCGTATTTACTTTATTTACATTTTGTCCTCCTGCACCACTGCTTCTCGATGCATTAAAAACAAATTCCTTTTCGAATCCTCTTGATTTTAGTTGTTCAATTTCCATTATCAAACATTTCACAATACTTCATTAAGGTCTTAATATCTTCACCTTTATTGATATTTAGCTTGTTATCGGTAATAAAAGCTACAATTTTTTCTTTATGTTTTGGATACATTTTTTGAATATTCTTATGTGTGAGGTGAACTAATTTATTATCTTCTGCGAGCCAGTAATAATGTTCTTTTGTTACCTGTACCTCGGTAGTTTCCGAAAGTTCAAATCTTCTTCCGGCAGGACCTCCAATATTTCGCAAAGTCGAAATGGCTGCAGTACCTGAAATTTGTCCGTATGCTCCGGATTTACCCTTGACAAGTATTTTTCCTTCAATTTTGAGTAGCCATTGTACTTTACCTGTCTTCAAAACTTGAAAATAACCTTTGGGCGTATAAATAAATGTCAAACTATCAATTGTAATGAGCGAAATAATTTCAGGATTTGCAATGGCCAGAACTTTACCTGAATTGTCAATAAATTGCATTTCGTTAAGCAGAAAATTGTAGTTCATATTTCCATCACCGGTTTGGAGATCTTTGTATATAACATGTCCGGGTTTAAATTGGGGCAGGAGATATTGACTTTCATAATTAATCTGCTTATTCAGAGGGATATCAGATTTAACGATAAAAGAGTTTTGGCTTTGGGTGTAGGTAAATGTTGACCAAAGCAAAGCAATAATGCTGGTTATTAAACGACTCATTTGAATGAAGTTAGTGCGTAAAATTATAAATCTATATGGTACTTACCTTTGTACGGAAGGTAAAATACTTTTGCGAAAAATAACTATAAACCACCACAATTACAGTTGTTGCAATTTTAGATATGGTGGGATACCATCCTAAATATTCAACAAAAATTTTAAGAAAAATATAATTTAAAAGGATGCACATCAATACAGTTACACCGTAGCGGAATAGCTGTACCCGTCCTTTAAGCTCCGAATGTGAAAAAGTTATATACTTGGATAAAAAGAATCCTATGGGAAAGGTAATGCAGAATGCCATGATAAATGCAGCAATGTGTGGACTAATGGTAATGAACTTTAGATGAACAAGCTTTTTCTGGAGAATAAAGTTGTAATTGATAAAGTAAAGAAAGATATCAAAAGAAGTATTAGCACCTCCACATACTGCATAACGGAATGTTTCAGGAGGGATAAATTTCCGGAATGGTTTATAGGACCAGTTTATGATCTGAAGAATTGGTGTACGGATATAATCAATAAAGCTCACAATAATATTTTGGTGGTTAAAAATAAATTAACTTTTCGGGATGTTGAAATTAAATTTTATGAATCATACTATTTTAAAAGTTATTATAAATCTTAAAATATTAACAACTAGAAGTATAATAGGGAATGGAATTTTGAATGTTTTTTATGAATAACCCTGTTTTATTGGTAAATTGTATTGGCCATGTTCACATCATAATCCGGCAAAAGCGCAAATTCTGTGTAATTTCTTTCAAACTTATAATGGCACAAATGGAAATTTCTGCATGAGGCCATTTGTATTAATTTCTTAGTCCGAACATCTTTAAAGAATTATTGTTACAATATTATTATCCAATAAAACGTTAGTAGAATACGAAGCATTGCTTCATTATATTTTAGAATAACAGGTGTTATTAAAATTTATTAACCTAAACCTATGCCATCATTAAACCCATTATCAGGTACACTGGGGGATAAAAAAGCTGCTCATCTTCTCCGAAGGGCTACTTTTGGATCCTCAGTAAGTGATATAAAACAATTTGCCGGATATACGGCGCAACAAGCCCTGGATGTGTTATTCGAAGTAAAGCCCATTCCAAATCCTCCTGTTGATGTTAAAACAGGTTCTACATGGCTTGCACCAAGGTCGGTAGCCAACACCAACAGCGAACAGGAAATGTTGACCGACTATTTCGAAGCATGGTGGCTGCACCGGATGCTCACTAGCGGGATAAATATCAGCGAAAGAATAGTCTGGTTCCTTCACTCTCATCTGCCTGTTAATCGTGATATAGTAACCGATTCTGAAGCAATTTATTATCAGAATAAGCTTTTTCGGCATTATGTCTATGGAAGTTACAAAGAACTGTTTCTGAAAATATGTCTCGATAATGCCATGTTGCAATATATCGATGGAACTTTAAATGAATCGGGTAGTCCAAACGAAAATTTTGTCCGTGAGATGTTCGAGTTATATACCATTGGTAAGGGCCCTCAGGTTGGAGACGGGGATTATACATTTTTTAAGGAGCAGGATGTTAAAGCTGCTGCCAAGGTTCTTACGGGTTATAAGGTAGAGAATACCTATGCCTATAACGATCCTGAAACAGGGATACCGTCGGGTAAGCTTGTTTTGCAGACAAATCGTGCCATTTATCACGATATTTCTACCAAAACCTTTAGCGCTTCATTTGGAGGCAAAACCATTACTCCCTCAGCTCTTGACGGTGGTTATGCAACCGGAGAGGCTACCATTCAGGAGCTTCAGGAACTTATTGACATGATTTTTGATGTGGACGAAACTGCGCGGGCTCTTTGCCGCAAACTATACCGGTTTTTTGTTTATCATCTTATAACACCGGCTGTAGAGACTGATATTATTATTCCTCTGGCCAATGCTTTCAAACTAAGTAATTACAACCTTAAAACAGTAATAACCACCTTGCTGACTAGTCAGCATTTTTACGATACCGATACAGCTCCAACCAGCGATGATAATATTGGAGCACTTATAAAATCTCCACTTGAAATAATTAGTCAGAGTCTCGGCTTTTTTAAGGTTGCTCTTCCTTCAGAACCAGACGTCAATGCTTTTTATACCGAATTTTACGGCAAAGGAATTTCGGTTTTCATCAGGCAACAGGGCTTGGATTTTCTGAGACCATTTGATGTTGCCGGTTTTGATCCTTACTTTCAGGCGCCTGGTTATAACCGCTTATGGATAACACCCGTTCATTTGGCATACCGCTACCGGTTTTCCGAATATATGTTAACAGGCAAGGGTAGTGGAGGAGAGGATACTACAGTAAAACTCGATATAGTAAATTTTGTTAAAGACCCCACTAATGTATCCGATCCGGCTAATGCTTCCAATGTGGTGGAAACATTTACCAAATATCTGTTTGCCATTGAAATAAAATCAGGACCGATTTAATTATTTTCTGAATACTGTTTTTCTGGATGGCCTCACAGCATCGTATTGGGAAACCGAATGGAACACTTACAAAGCTGGAGGAACTGATACTGTTGTTCGCACCAAACTGGAACTTTTGGTAAACGCCATAATGCAATCGCCCGAATTTCAATTATTCTAAACACTCAAAAGAAACAGCATGGAACGTAGGAAATTTCTTAAAAATATATCTCTGGCTGGTGCCGGAGGAGTGGTGCTCGGAGGTATTCCTGTTAACCTGCTTGCCGGAAATGCTCAGCTAAAAGCTTTATTGGCAGCAAATCCGGGAGAACAGGTAATGATATTTATACAACTACACGGTGGCAACGATGGGTTAAACACCATAGTGCCTATTGCACAATACAACGAATATTATGCTTTAAGGCCAAACCTGGCACTTCCTCAACAGGGTTCCCGAAAAATAATTCAGCTCGATAACAATCTTACCGACGATAAAAAGGTGGGTGTACACCCCGATATGCTGGCATTTAAGGAAATGTATGAGGAAGGTCGCGCTTCGGTAGTGTTGAACGTTGGTTACGATAATATGAATCTCTCGCACTTTCGCGGAAGGGACATTCTTTTTATGGGAGGAGGATCGGCTGATATCTATAACTCAGGATGGATGGGTAGGTTTCTGGATATTGAGTACCCGGGATATCCCGACCAATATCCCAATAATAATATGCCCGATCCTGTAGGAATTGAACTTGGCAACAGTGCTTCCATAGCTTTTCATCGTGAAAATGGAATACCTATTGGCTTTGCCATTGACGATCCTGATAATTTCTACAAACTTATCACTGGTGTGGGAATTGAACCGCCTATTCTGTACCCTGACAGTCATGCCGGGGATGAATACCGGTTTCTCACCCAGATGGAGGCAAAATCCAACCAATATGCCGAACGGTTGAAGGTGCTCTACGATAAAGGTAAAAATACAAGCAGCGTGGTGTATCCTGATCTTTATCCTTTTAATGCTCCCGAACGATTCCTGCATAATCCATTAACCAGCCAGCTGCGTTTAATAGCACGGCTGTTGAGCGGAGGTATTAAAACACGGGTATTTCTATGCCGTATTGGTGGTTTCGATACACATTCGGGCCAGGTTGAGAAATTTGATACCAGCATGGGAGCGCATGGTGCTTTGTTGTACCATCTAACCGCTGCCATGAAAGCCTTTTATGACGATCTGAAAGCACAGAATCTCGATAACAAGGTAATGGCGCTTACATTTACCGAATTTGGACGCAGAGCCTATTCCAATGCCAGTTATGGTACTGACCATGGTACCGCAACACCAGTGCTTTTATTTGGTCCTTCCCTGGCCGGAGGCGTTGAAGGTACACAGCCCAATCTTTCCGACCTTGATAATGGCAACCTGCGTTATACCGTTGATTATAGAAGACTTTACACCACTTTATTGTCCGACTGGATGGGAGCAAGCAACGAAACACTCGAAGAAGTCGGTTTTGGAAGTTATACCAACAACAAACTAAATTTATTGACAGGCAACAATACTCCTCTAAAAGATAATTTGGTAGATTTTGTTTTATATCCAAATCCCGCCCGTGATATGGTGTTTATCAGGACAAAGGTTCTTAAGGCAGGCAAATTCGAAATAAAATTATCGGATTCTGCTGGAAAAATTCTGATTCAGCAATATTATTCCCTGGCAGAGGGAGAGGACGTGATAGCATTAAATATTACGTCGATCAGAAAAGGAGTTTACTTTTTAAGTGTAACTGATTCGAAGAGACAAAGTCGCTCCGAAAAACTGAAGGTATATTAATGGAATTTTATCAGAGAAATGTGGTCATGAACTCTTAATCAGGATCGTAATTATCCTGGTTTTAGAATTCACTACCACTTAAATTCACTTTTATCAAATTTGATGAGGGAGATACGCGGGTATTTGCCCGATTCAAATATGCGTGCCAGCAAAATAACAGAGCCTTCCGAATCCTGTTTAACAGCTGCCGGTTCAATAGGATAGCGGTCGCCAATGAATTTAGTAAGAAGATTTTTTCCGGTAAGCTGATCGTATATATACATACCAATGGTGTTCGACTTTGTAGGTGCTACAATAAGCGACACCTGCTGGTTGTTAAGATTTACATTTTGGGAGTAAACATTGAGTGAATTCTCCAGCTCGGGCATCCAAACACCTTTATAATCGTTTATACTGCTGATTACCGTAGGTTGAAATGGTTTGGAATGTAAGAAAATACTCATCAGTATAATAAAAGCGAGTAAAAGCATAATTATTCCCTGAAAAGGGCAAAAGGGAGCTTACTCCGCCATCGTACCGAAATCCCTGAATTGTCCCTTTTTGATTACCATCCTGAGGATTTACAAACGAAAGCGAGAATGTATAATTCGAAAATCCATTAAAGAAATAGGAAGATGGAACTCCTGAATTATGCACTGCACCCGTGAAAAAGGGATAGTGCCTTCCTGTACGTGTTAATGGTAAATTATTTTTTCAACTACATCTTCAATGATAGGAAATTCCTTTTGCCAGATTATACCAAGCGAGCTGCTTATTTTGGTGAGTGAGCTGCTTCGAGACACACTGTTATATCCTAACAGCAGATAGTTACCACTGCTGTCGCGGCTACAATATAAGGGTAGGTAATTTCAGGAAACCTTTTTACTTCGGTAACCTGTTTGTCCGAAATATTTACTTTAAATAAAATTGCCTCAAGAGAAGTAACATGCATACCAAAGAAAAAATACTCGTTAGCGGTTTTAAAAAGCTGTGGAACAGCATTTACAAATTCCTTTCCGGGGGATGAGTTCCAGACTTTCTTTCCATACTTATCGGTTTGCATCACATAAATTCCGGGGATGGCGCTTTGTGCCGTGTCTTTTTGAGAAGTGACAATACGAGATATTCCTTATTCGCAAGTATGTCGAAATCAACAGGAAAATAATTATTATGTAGTGCCGAATCGTAGTAGGTTTTGGAGAAATGATTTTCGGGACTTATTTTATCATCATTCCGGCAGGAATATAAAAGAGAAAGTAAAAACGCTGATAAGAATATAAGCCTCATGGGGTAACACATTTAAGTTTTTTGGGAGCTTTGAAAAGTTTATACAATAACGCAATATTAATGGTTATGTTGTTCATAAAGAGATCGTCCTGAATATCGGGGAATGTGTAGATATTGCCAGGATCAGCCATTCTGCCGCTTTTTCGGGTAATATTATTCAGACCTTTAAGGAAATTAATTTCTGCTAATAGCGTAAAACGAGGGAAGTTATAACTGATGCCTGTTCCCGCCTGTACCTGAAAATGGTTTCGGACAAATAGCCGGTTCTCATCCGACTTGAATGTTTCCCGGTATACACCTGTTACAGTATTGTTTTCTATCATTTCTTCAAAATAATCCAGTTTTTTGGAAGAACCAAATATGAATTCATACTTTATTCCGGCCGAAACAAAGTAATTAAGTTTATCATCAGGGTTAAATATCCAGGAAAATTCAACCGGAAGATTAATGCTCCTATAGCGGTTGGTGAAACTGTATGCGCTGTTTTGTAAACTTATACTATCAGCCCAGTTATTAAATATGGAATAGTAGAAATTATAACTTGCAAAACCTGGCCAGCAGGAGAGGGCAAGGTGTTCATTCAGTTTCAGATATCCGATAGCGCCAACCTGAAAGCCCCTGTTTTTCAATATATTGTTGTAGGATTTGGCTCCTGGTATGGCATCACCTGCATGACTCAGTATATCGAAAGATTTAATTATACCCGGATATGAAAAATTTACCCCTCCATAAAAACCGAAAAGCAAATCTTTTTTAAATCCTTTTGGGTTGGGAAAAGAATTTACACCCCACACCAAATGGGAAGTCAGTATGGATATAAGAATTGTATGAACGAGTTTTTTTATTGTTCAAAACTTATTGGGT
>JAAUTT010000202.1 GCA_012031335.1 Bacteroidales bacterium
CTTTCGCGCACAATAACATCTCTGAGCTCTTCTTTGGATGAGGCCGAGTTAACTTCAGGCATTCCTGCTCTTGTTTTAACTTTGTTAAGATAGGTAAAGCAGTCGTTAACGGGTCCCTGAGCTTCATTCAGCGCTTCGGCATACATCAGGTAGGCATCGGCAAGTCGCATATAGGGGCCATATGGCTGTTGGTCCGCCTCCGTTGGTAAGCGATTCCAGACAAAATTTCCTTAAGAGATAACCTGTTTTACTTGAGGTTAGATCCCGGCGGTGAAACCCAAAATCAACGCCTATCGTGCTTCCTCCTGTGCGGTTGTTCCATAGTTCCACCGTACGTGTATTCCATTTGGAATCGTTTTGGGCGATGGTGGCATAGAACCTTGGATCGAGGTTTACATAAGGATTGGCTGGATCGAATCCCCGAAGCTGGGTCGTCCTGTGCCAGGCCGTTGTTCATCAGATATCTGTCTACCAGGTTTTGAGTTGGTAATACTGAATTCCCATCGGCAACACCAGCCTGGTTAACATTAGGAGACTCATAAGTTGGGAATAAGGCCTTGATATTCCAGCCTCGACGTGCAGGTACAAATATTAGTTCGCGGTTGTCCATAGCATCACGGGTTGCTTTCTGATATGCAAGTGAAGGATTGGCATCGGTTACCAGCTGGTAGCCGGCATATTCGCAAAAGTCAATCACTTCCTTGGCAGCATCTGCTGCTTTTTGCCAACGGTTGGGGTCGGAATTACCCATACAGATAAGGTTATTATCGGCGGCATTCGGCATACTCAAATAAGGCTCTCCGGTATTGAACAGCGGACGTGCGGCAAACAACAAAAGTCGGGCACGCAGAAATAGCACGGCAGCACGGTTTACTCTGCCAAATTCCTGATCGGGTCGAATTGCCGGCAGGCCAGGCTCGTTTAACGTCTGTACAAGCATGTTATCAATAGAGTCAACCATCTGAGCAAGCGGCATACGGGGAAGCTTTTTAAAGTCGTCGCTTTTAAAATCCAGCTTGTGGCTCAGCCACGGTAATCCTCCAAATCGGATCATAAGCTCAAAATAGTTCATGGCAAAAATGAAACGGGCTTCGGCTCTGAGTTCCGAACGCTGTTCATCACTTGCGATCTTTATTTTATCGGCATTATCGATAAACCACCTGGAACGGTAAATATAAGGCCAACGGGTTTGCCACTTGGCTTCCATAATTTTTTCTTCGTCGTATTGCGAAATTGCTCCTGTATTATATTTCTGCGAGCCAGCGCTTGCCCAACCGCTTTCGGCCTGTTCAGAGCACGATGCCAGCATGGTGCCGCTTATACGGGCCATCTCGCTATCCTGCCAGTTGTAAAAATAGCCGTCGGGAATTTTGGTGTAAAGACTCAGTACATAAAGTTTTGCCCTGTCGTACGACGAGAATATGGTGTCTTCAGTAACATCTACACCAGGAGCTTTTTCAAAATATTCTTCGCACGAAACGGAAGATACCAGAAGACTAACCAGCAAAAACCCGCAGATAATCTGTAAAGCGGAGAGTTTTACCTTATTAAGTATATAATGGATTTTTATTTTCATGTGTATTAAAATTGGAGGTTTACACCAAGGTTATAGATGCTCTGCTGAGGATATGCTAATCCTCGCGAACCGGGTTGTTCGGGGTCGAATTTAAAAAGTTTCTGTCGGTCCCAGGTGACCAGGTTAGAGCCATTCATATATACCCGGAACGACTGACATTTTAACTTTTTCAACAGACCTCCGGAGAAAGTATATCCTAATTCCAGGTTTTTAAGACGGATGTAAGAGGCATCGTTAGTGAAGAATTCGTTTACATAACCATAGCCTCCTCCGAAATTGTAATGGCCGGGAACAAGTGTAAGGGCAGGGAATGTGGCATTTTCCTTGTTTTCTTCAGTCCACCTGTCTCTCACAAATGTTTGTGCCGACATGGTTGCCAAATACTGACTCGTAAAAGGTTGCAGCGATTCGCCACCGTACGATACCACAGCATTGGTAACACCCTGGAATAATACACTTATATCAAAACCTTTGTAATTGGCTCCCAGGGATACACTGCCGCTAATTTCGGGAATCTGGGTATAGTTACCGTACGCCACCCTGTCGAGGTCGTTTATAAGTCCGTCTTCGTTGTAATCTTCATACCAAAGATCGCCTTTGCGTACTTTTCCGCCAGCCAGTGTGTTAACAGCTATGCCTTCCATCTGCGATTTGCCATTGGCAGCACTTACCTGTTCGTCGGTTTCGTAAAAGCCTTTCACAAGATATAAAATGGGAGTACCTAGGGGGACGTCCGGTTTGCTTCTGCCACTCAGGTATATTTCCGGGTTCGTCCATTTCAACAACTTTGTTACGGGCAAAAGCATAGATACCCTTTACCCAGTAAGTGAAGTCATTTTTGGTTTCTCTCCAGGAAAGTTCGAGCTCATATCCTTTGTTCGACATTTTGCCGAAATTGAGTGGCGGAATTTTATCGTCAACGTAGGAAGTATAGGTTTGACGGGTACGGAGAATATTCGTTCTGAAATTATAGAAATAGTCGAAGTTAATTCCCAGTTTGTCGAATAGCCGAAGTTCGATGGCATAATTTTGTTTGTGGTCAATTTCCCACGAAACATCGGGATTACCTCTTTTTAACAGACTGGCTGTTCCAAAACCCTGACCGGTACCATTAACACCAAATAAAGGACCACCGGTGTAAGACATCGAATAACTATCGGGAATATATAAAAAGCGGTTATTTCCAAGTTTGTCATTTCCAACTTCTCCGTACGAAGCTTTTAACTTCATAAAGCTGATAAACCGCAGATTTTTCATGTACGATTCTTCGGAAACCACCCACGATGCCGAAAAGGCCGGGAAGAGTCCAAAACGTTTGTCTTTGGGGAAGTTTTCCGAACCATTATAACCCAGGTCAACTTCTGCATTATATTTCGACTTATAACTGTATATAAACCGCCCCACCAAACCAAGATAGGATAAGGGTATTTCGTTAAATGCCGATTCGGTATAATGCTTTTTGCTCTGGTTGTACAGAACAAGCCCGCTAACATCGTGCACTGTGTTAAAGGTGCGTTTCCATTCCAGGGCAGCTTCGACATACACATGCCTGCGTTTGCCATCCACTGATTCTTTATAACCTAGTGCCGATGGATTACCAACCTGTTTGAAAAGCAGCTGGTCTTCGGGAATACCATCTCCATCCGAATCGATTTGCTTTAGCTGAGCTGCATATTCGGGCATATTGGTCGAAAACTGACGTCGCAGGTTAATGGTATAATTACTGTCGTAGCCATATTTCACCTTTGCGGATAAACCCTTGGTAATAAAATCAAGTTTATGATTGAGGGCAAAGAGGGTATTTACTTCGCTGTTATAGTCGTTTCGATAGCCTTTGCCAGTCATCCATTTAATAGGAGTGTCGTAACCTTCCACAAAATACGATTTATTATCTACCCAACCGGCACCTGCCATAGGGGGCGAATTCATCATATAACGGAAAAACTGCCAATCCTCATCATCGGGGCTTGAACGCTGTCCGTTCGGCAGGTTTACATATTTTATTGTTCCGCCAAGATTCACTGAAACAGTGAGGTTTTTTGTTACATCCACGTCGAGGTTCGACCGGAAATTGTAACGCTTGGACCAGTCGGAATTGTCGTAACCGTTGTTGAAGTTTTTCCATATGCCGGTTTGAGCCAGATAGCCAGCCGAGACATAGTATCGCGTTGATTTGGTTCCTCCGCTGATATTGAGGTTGTAACGCTGCTGAGGCGAATAATCGCGCATCATTTGTTCTTGCCAGTCGGTATTGGGGTATAGCCAGGGACTATCTCCAGTACGATAATGTTCTATCGCTTCGGCCGAGTACTTTACATTTCCGGGTGCCACACCATCATTTATCTGTGCTTCGTTATACAGTGTTGCATACTCATAGCTGCTGAGAAACTCGGGTCGGCGGGTTGGCCTTGAAATACCAAATTCGGAGGCGAAGTTAACCTTTGCCGGACCATCTTTTCCTCTTTTTGTGGTTACAAGTATAACGCCGTTAGCACCTCTTACACCGAATACGGCGGTGGAAGAAGCGTCCTTCAGGATAGATACCGATTCAATTTCATTGGGATCAATATCGTTCATGGGTCTTTCCATTCCGTCGACCATCACCAGAGGATCGAGTTGTCCCGACATGGTTCCGATTCCACGCAATCTAAGGATTGGATTTTCTTTTCCAACATGCCCGCTATTGTTTACAACTGTTAACCCCGGCATGATACCGGTTAATGCGTTGGCTACGTTGGCAACGGGAGCTTTCATAATTTCCTTATTCGATACACTGGCAATGGATCCCGATGCAGTAACTCTTTTCTGCATGCCATATCCAACTACCACAATTTCATCGAGCGATTTAATGTCGGGAACAAGCCTGACATCGAGGGTTGCCTGCCCTGCATAAGGAATTTTTATACTGTTGTAACCAATATAGGTAAATACTAAAACTACAGATTGCGATGGTACTTCAAAAGAATATTTGCCATCCGCATCGGTAATCACACCTAATGTTGTTCCTTCTATAATAATGTTTACCCCAACAAGAGGTTCTCCTGTATCAGCATCGGTAACAGTTCCTGTTATTCTGCTTTTCTGTAATGGCTCACTTCCGGTAATAGGGGCCTGATTTTCCAATATCCTGGTATTCGTTTGAGGAACCTTTATGCTATCGGACCCAGCCGATCTGGCAGAAAGTTGAATAATACAGGCTAGAAAAATGAATAAAGTCAGGGCTGGTCGTAATTTTCCGGGCAATAAAAATCCATAACACTGAATAGTAGTGTTGTAACTCTTCATAGTATTGTCTGATTTTAATTATTTATTAGGTCTAATGTTATAGCCTGAATAATGGCTATTATTCCGGGTGAATTCATTTAAGGAATTTTTATCATAAGCAGTAGGTTTTGTTTAACAATAGTAGTTTGGTTTTAATAAATAAAAGTTAGGTTTTGAAGGTCTTACTGTATTTAGCTGTTTAACCTTACATTCAAATGTTTACACTATAAGCCATTCTTATAGGTTTTTTAATCCAATTTTAGATTTATAGCATAGCTGTCGCATAAGGCCATGGGCCTCAGTCTGATTTGAGTAGCGAAAACCTGCCAATTTTAAAAATTAATATATGTTCCGGGTTAATAAATGGTACTATTTGTTTTTTGAAACCGGAGCGGTTGAATATTCCAACGATTTTTGAAATTTAAGGAGTTCTTCGTTTGGGTCGGTAAGGCAGTAAAACTTCCTGATCCGATCGCCCAACTTCCACGCAGCTTCCATTTCTCTGTAAAGAACCCGGTTTTCGTCCGCTTCATTTATCCAGTTCTCAACATTCTGTTTTTCGTTAGAATTGCAGGTGTCGAGCAGGTATTTAACCAGTAATATTTTAATAGTATCATTCATAAGCACACTATAAATACGATATTTCGGGATTATACCCTGAAGAGAAAATGCATTTTTTTAAATTTTTAACATAATAATAAAAAACAGTATCGGAAGAAGGTCTGCCAGCTGCATACGAAGTTTGTCGAGCGCTATACTCATCTGGGTTTCGACAGTTTTGACCGAGATATTGAGCTTTAAAGCGATTTCAGGATAAGTGTAATTTCTGAATCGGCTGTATTCGAAAATAATGCGACATCTTTCCGGAAGTTTGGAAATTGCCTTGATAATTTTGTATTCGAGTTCCTGCGCAATCAGGTTGTCGTCGGCAGTTCCACTTTGTGGTTTGTCCCTTACAGCAATGTCGAAATCGCTAACAGTGTTTTTATGCAAAGTATTTTTCTTATTTTTCAAACGGTCGAGACAATTATTTTTATGAATGGTAAAAAGATACGGCTTTATATCCTGATCAGGCATCAGATCGGCCTTACTTTCCCATAATTTTATAAAGGTCGATTGCACCATATCTTTGGCATCTTCCGTTTCTTCCAGATACTTTAGAGCAATATAGAACAGTTGCATATAGTACTTAAGAAACAAGTAGTTATATGCTTCCCTGTCATCCGATTTTAAGCGTTGAATAAAATCTCTGCCTTTGATTTCCATTAACGTTTTAGTTAAATTCAACTAAAAAACAAGCCCCGAACATACAAACGGTTTTGGGTTATACCCTGCCTATTTATTAGAACAAATAAAATTGTAAAGAATTATACCGGCAGAAAAATTTATTTGGTATTTCTGTTCTGGGGAATCTGAATTGTAGTTTGCTGCATATGCAATTCATGTTTTTGCGGAACCTTTTTTGTCAGGTTTGTAAGTATAAACAAAAAAATCGTCGAAGCAAATATGTTCAAGGCTGGATGTCTTTTTGCCACTTCCTCCCAGAAAATTGGCAAAATAAATACGATCGATGGTGAGATCGGAGACATCCCGAAATCGTATCCCGGTTTGCTGAGCACATTTTTTACCGTTTATAAAACCTTCGACCAAACCGTTGGATTTACCCGGTGTGTTTAGCACCACCCTTTGTGTAACAGTATACCACACATTAGGTTTTAAAATAAAACCTGCGTTTAATAATGGCCCGGCTCCGTAATATTTTTTTTCGGGAATGGGCAGGGAATCTCCAAAATGACGGAATAAATCGGGATAGTATAAATAGAAGTTTATATCCGTACCATGAAACATGAATCGGGCACTCCAGCCATCGGTGCCATCGGGGAGGTATCCGCCACCGTTCGATTTACCACCTGAGAGCCCAGGAAGTTTGCCATGGAGGTCCTTATTTGAAAAACCATCCGAGAACCTTACGCGATAGGAGAGATAAAGTTCATCGTAACCTTTACTGAAAACAGCATGCCATTGCACACCGCTCCCGGTTAATAAAAAGGTGCCCGGAGGAAAAGTCTTCCTGAAGAAAATTGTTTCCATTTTCGCGGACAATTTTGCCATATCCCACATCTTTATTAGCCCAGGTTGGATTATTCCAGTCTTTTTTCCAATCGTTTTCCGAATATTCACCAGGTATACTGGTTTCGAAATCCTGCACAAAGACAATATCGAATATTTCCTTCTTATCAGTTTTTTGAAGAGACTGGGAAAAGGAATATACAGAAAATAAGTTAAATAGAATAATAATAACACTTTTGACTTTCATAATTTCACTTAACGTTGAAGTTTAACGGAATACCACATGAACTCAATAGCAAAATTAACTTCAGCTTAATGAATGTCCAATAGATGTGGGACTTTAATTTATAAACTCCGAAAAATGAAATTTATTCTGCCTTCTTTTTCCTTGCTCTAATAATTAGATTTACAACAAAGATGACACCTATTACCAGAAGAACTATGGATAATTCCTTTAAATACTTGTTTAAAATACTTTTTGTATTCTCACCAATTGATTTAAAAT
>JAAUTT010000203.1 GCA_012031335.1 Bacteroidales bacterium
TGAGTTTTAAATTGGGAATATGATTGTTTTTCATTTTCGATGGACAATTTATTTAAAGTCAAAGTTTTTTAAAGATAACTCCTTCATTATTTTATCTCTGCGTTCTTTTTCACTCATAATGGTATAAGCAACCACCTGGTCGTAATTTGTTCCTCTAAAATTTATGCTACTGCAAAAACTTGCATTACCATTATCGTCCAAAGTTATGGTGATTTCACTTCTCTGGGTATTTACATTTTTATTGAATTCCGGTGTTTTAACCAGTTTGCCTCCCTGCTTGGTTATTAACAAAGCATACCGGTTGGAGTTACCCATACCGATATAGCCACAGGGAGATATCTGGTTGGTGCATTCCAACCACATGGTATCTTTTTCCAAAGGCACACATAAGATTACATGATTTGTCTGATTCATGCTGGCAAATTGGGGATATATTATTTTTCCTGGTCCATTTGCAATTTCAGTGTAAATGGATTCGACACCCACGGCATTCAATAAAGCTTTGGTATAATTACTCAAGGCTTTACAGTCACCATATCCATATTTATCAACGTCCGAAGCAAGCATGGGTCTTAATCCTCCTATACCAGCTGTATGCTTACATAGCGGGTTCGCGACTGCATGTATTCATATACTTTTTTAACGATTTCTTTTTTGTCACTTATTCCTGTTACATGTTCCTTAATTTCAGCAATGGTTGTTTCGGGCAGTTTATCTCTGCCTTCCACTAATCCGTATATCCATTTTCCAATTGAATTCCAGTCGTTTAAGTTTCCCTGATAGCCTTCGTAAATAAACTCATTGGGTGCCAAAAGAACCGCTGGCTGAAAGTCAGTAAACGGAGGACTTAACTGCTCGTATTCTATAGCTTTCAGGTTTTTACCTGCCATATATAAGATGTATTATTGCCGTTTTTCCGTGTTACCACACTATCTGATATATTCAGGTTTTTATATCGGAAAGGAATACTTTCGGGGGTAGTAAATTCGAGCCAGGACGATTGAACAGCAATCTTATAGTCATACTGTGGTAGCCAGGTATCGAAACTGATTACGCCGTTTTCTTCAACCGAATATTCATATTCGATGGTGTAGGGATAAACTTTAACAAATGTTCCTGCAGTTTTTACCCTGCTGTCGCTGAATATGGTGTAGTCCGAAAAGGCAGAATAATCTTTTATGTCCGATTTTTTTAGTTTCGAAACTACTATACCCAAGGCATTGTAAAGTGTTCCATTTATCTCACGTATTACCGTGCTATTGTCGTAGAATATACTGAGATCCGAAAACTTATCTCCATTTTATTAAAAATCTGTGATTGCATATTTGTGGTACTCCGTTGCTTTTTCGAGTGACAAGCGTGTGTATCGTGTAATATGGTACCTCACCACAGCATCAGCCTTTGTTTTTAAGCTGTCGGGTATATTCACAATATTTTAACGACTCCTGGCTATTGGCAGAAGCCAGAACAGCAAAAATGAGGGAATGGTAAATTTAAATTTCATTGCACGGTTATTATTTTGAAATAGAAATGACCCGGAGGAGATTTTCGAACCATTTAGGTAATCTTCCGGGTCATTTATTTGATTGTCAAACTTTTTTGAGCACGATTTTTTCATTGAGCTTTTCAATCATGATGTTGTAAAAGCTCTTTAGATCGTTATATTCTTCGGGCAGAAAGGTAGTTTTGTTTTTATTGAAGGTGATCACCAGTTTCAGCGTTTGTTCGTCAACAACTGCCAAATTGTAAACAAAGCGGCACGACTTATCACTTAGATTAATCATGGCTGGTTTTGGAAGTGATTCTACTTTATAACCTGCCGGAATTTTAACCTGTATTACACTTAGCTCGTTTTCGGGATTAACAAATTCCACGGGATATTCTCTTTTTTCAATTTTAAAGGGATTTTCTTTTAATTCAGGGTTGAAAATCGGAGTAAAATAGATCAGGTCTCCCATTTTTTCGGCATGGTTGTTAAGCTCCAGTGTATATTTGATTTTAAGGTCTTTTTTGAACACTATCCAGATTTTCGATATTATTTTCAGTTATTTTCGAATCAAAAGTCTTTTCGACTGATTTAATATATTCATCCTGTGTAGAGTATCCTTTTATGTTTTTCCGTTCGGTAAGGGCGCTATAACCTTTATGCATGTAACTTGCAATACCCGATAACACTCCGTCTTCGTTCAAACTGAGTTCGTAGCTGGCAGTGATACCATTTGTACCTTTGGTTAACAAATCTATCCAGGTATTTAACCGGGGATGGATAATTCTTCCCTGTCCATTTAAACATCTTTGAGGTAATTGATTAATACACGAAAGCGGTTCGGTGGCATCCAGCAGGTAATTCTGATTTTCGATTGTTACCATCGCCACAACATAATTAAATCTGGTTACGGAGGGGTGAGTAGGGTAGATAATGCCATTATCGCGTGTGCTGAGGATAACGGGAGCAGTTGTTATTTCAATTTCCTGGAGCTAAAGCCACAAGGTTTAGGTTTACATCGGCACAGTTGCCGGTTCCTTCTTTAAAGGCATCCTTTAAACTTTTACTAGCATAAATGGAACGTAAGTTGTTCCATTTCATTTCTCTTTGATTAAATTGAAAGCCATAGCAGTTTGCGCATATTGAGAAGCCCCACTGTTTTTTATTCTTTGAGCTTCTTCTTTAAAATGACCGCTTTTTTTAATAGCAAGTCCAAATTCATCGTCTTCCTGTAAACGTTGCGAAATGGCTTCCCAGGTTGAAGTATATTCACGTACCGCACTATTGGGCATTTTTGTATAACTAAGTTCAAATTCAACTTTTGAAAGATAATTATCGGCAGTTGTCAAATATTTCTCCATTGGAAAAGCCGGAACATTTTCCGCATCAAACCTGAATACTTTCTCAGTATATTTAAACTCCTGTTCGTAAGTTTGTTCTCTTACTGATGTTCCTTCAGCTCTTTGTATGTAGGTAATCTTTAAATTCCTGGTTCGCATATCTTCTTCATTCTTAATAGAATAATATCCTTTTGAAGTTTTATTGTAATAGAAATATTCAGGAATAGCTACATAATATGAACTCTTTAAAACCGGAATGGTATATTGAAACTGCCATTCGCGTAAATTCATAAGGAAATCTGATTGAATGGTATATTTAATTTCGATGACGGAACCTGCCTTTACATTGGGCATGGCGATTTTGATTATTTCCCAGTTTTGGATTTTTTTTCTCTGAAAATGGACGATTTCCCTAATTTCGATTCCACAATTTTACCATTTTCGAGGTTATAAGTACAACCTTTTATTTCGTTCAGCTCTTCTTTGGACGAACTTCCCGTGCTGTTGTAAACAGGAATTTCCAGATCTCCGAATTCGAGCGCTGTATTGTCCAGGATTTTAATCCGGAAGTGTCGCTCAAACTGCATCTGAAATCCTCGGCTGTTACCAGCATCAGTCGATATAACTCTTGTATCCAGGTAAATAAACTCTGTTTGCCCCTTGTCGAAAATAAAAAAAGCATGAGCATTAGAATCGATTGGGCAAACTTCGGTTTTCATGTCGGCCATATCAATCTTGCCATACTTTTGTGTGTTAGACTGTCCTGTGGCATGGAAATTCATAAAAAGTGACAACAGTAGTGAGGTGATGCATAATGATAGTTTCATAAAAGTTGATTTTGTGGTATTCGAATAATTTGCAGGTTATGTATTAATATTAAAATATTACGGCAATTCAACATTGGTTTTAAAAACATAGTACTGAATACGTAGTATTTCTTTTTAGGTTTTAGGTTTTTTAGCAGAATTTTGTGCGTGTAAGATCGAAATACGAAAAGTTTCAAGTTTTAAAATAGAATTTGGTTCTGTTTCTTAAAATTCAATTCAATGCTTATTTTTGATTTCTAAAATAACTAACATCGAATATTTATGAAAAGATTAATTCCAATCATTCTCGTTATTACCGTTCTTGCAGGAGCCTGCAGTAAAAGCAGCTCTCATTGAATGAAGAGGATGCCGCCATTGAGAATAAGATAGACAAACTTTTGAGTGAAATGACACTCGAAGAGAAAATCGGTCAGATGAACCAGTATTCGGGTAATTCGGCTATTACAGGTCCTTTAAAAGCTCGCCCCGAGCAAATTGAGGATCTGAAAAAGGGCTGGATAGGCTCTATGTTAAATGTAGTTGGAGCCACCAATACACGAGAAATGCAAAAACTGGTTATGGAAAACAGCCGGATGAAGATACCGCTGATATTTGGCTTCGATGTTATCCATGGTTATAAAACTATTTTCCCTACACCATTGGGAGAATCTGCCAGCTGGGATCTTGAAGCCATTGAAGCATCTGCCAGAGTTGCCGGGGCTGAAGCTTCAGCTGCAGGTGTTCACTGGACATTTGCCCCGATGGTTGATATAGCACGCGATCCACGCTGGGGCCGCATTATGGAAGGATCAGGCGAGGATACCTATCTGGGTGGCCTTATAGCTCAGGCCCGGGTAAAAGGATTTCAGGGCAACGACCTGAAAGCTGAAAATACTATTGCCGCCTGTGCTAAACATTTTGCCGCTTATGGCGCTGCTGAAGGCGGACGGGATTATAATACCGTGGATATCTCGTACCGGGTGATGCACGAAACTTATCTTAAACCTTTTAAAGCAGCTGTTGATGCAGGCGTTGCCACTTTTATGAACTCATTTAACGAATTCGACGGAATGCCTGCCTCGGGAAATGAATACCTTGTTAACAAGGTGCTCAAAGGCGACTGGGAGTATAAAGGCATGGTTGTATCGGACTGGAATTCGATAGGTGAGATGATTAATCACGGTGTTGCCAAAGATAAATATGAGGCCGGTATGCTGGCAGCCAATGCTGGTAACGACATGGATATGGAAGGTAACTGTTATCGCGAACAAATGCTTAACCTTGTTAAAGACGGTAAAGTAAGCGAAAAAACTATCAACGATGCTGTACGTCGTATACTCCGGTTAAAGTTTAAAATGGGCCTTTTCGACGATCCATATAAATATTGTAATGAAGAGCGTGAGAAAAAAGAACTCTTAAGCGCCGAAAATCTTAATACAGCTCGCGATGTAGCTCGTAAATCAATTGTGCTTCTGAGTAATAAAAATAAAGTTTTACCCCTTAAATCCGATTTAAGAACCATTGCTGTTATCGGTCCCCTGGCCGATTCCAAAAGCGACATGCTTTGCACATGGACAGCTCAGGGCGAAGCAAAGGATGCGGTTACCGTTCTCGAAGGAATCAGGGCACAGGTATCTCCCGCCACCAGGGTACTTTATGCCAAAGGGTGCAATATTGAAGTTGATTCGGTAAATAATATTCCTGCTGCAATTAATGTTGCCCGCCAGGCCGATGTGATAGTGCTCGCCATGGTGAAGGAGGAAATATGAGCGGTGAAGCTCATAGCCGGGGCAACATAAGCATTCCGGGGAGGCAGGAGGAACTTGCCAATGAGATATTCAAGCTGGGGAAACCTGTAGTAGTAGTTCTGATGAATGGCCGGCCGCTGGTAATTCCTGAACTGGCAAAAAATGCACCTTCGTTACTCGAATGCTGGTTTTTGGGTACACAGGCTGGTAACGCAATTGCCGATGTAATTTTTGGAAAATATAATCCTTCGGGTAAATTACCGGTAAGCTTCCCATATTCCGAAGGACAGATACCTATTTACTACAATCATAAAAATACCGGCCGCCCAATGATGAGCGAAAAAGATTTTTATGTGTCGCGCTACGAAGATATTCCAAATGCTCCTGTGTATCCTTTTGGTTATGGATTAAGCTATACCACATTCGATTATTCGGACATTAAATTAAGCGCAAAAGAAATGATCATGTCGGATACTCTTTCCATTTCAGTAGATGTTAAAAATACCGGAACCGTCGACGGGGAAGAGGTTGTTCAACTTTATATCCGCGATATGGTGGGAAGTGTTACCCGCCCTGTTAAGGAACTGAAAGGGTTCAGAAAGCTTATGATAAAAGCCGGAGAAACTCAAACGGTAAGTTTTAAAATATCGGCAACCGATTTGGCATTCTATACAAAAGACATGAGTTATAAAGCAGAACCTGGAGATTTTAAGGTGTTTGTCGGAACTAATTCAGTCGATTGTAAAGAAGCTGCGTTTTCGCTTAAATAATAGTAAAATTTGTGATTCTGTTATTGTGTAGAGTGAAAATTTTAACTTTCTCAATAACAGAATTTTATTAAAACCTTATAAAATAAAATATGCTGAAAAAAATACTTATCCTCGCTGTAATTACACTGGCAGCTTGTTCAGAGAAACCGGTGAGCTGGATTTCGACTACCAACGACGAACGCTGGACACAACAGAGTAATCTGGCCTTGAAGGATGCCGATAGTAATGCCCCTTTCGACCTGGCTGTAACAGGAGATACTGCCCAAATTATTGACGGATTTGGAGGTTGTTTTAATGAGTTAGGATGGGATGCGCTTCAGATGCTTGATAAGCAAACCCGGGATTCCATTTTGCAGGAGTTATTTGTTCCCGAAAAGGGGTTCAATTTTACCATTTGCCGTATGCCAATGGGCGCTAACGACTATTCGCGCAGATTTTATTCATATAATGAAACACCTGGCGACGTGGCAATGAATACTTTCTCCATTGCTCACGATACCATTGGTTTGCTTCCATATATTAAGGAGGCTTTGAAGTACAATCCCAAGCTCCATGTTTGGGCTTCTCCCTGGTGTCCGCCTTCGTGGATGAAAACCAATAATCATTATGCATGCCGTCGTGATACAGTGCAGAACGATCTTCCCGAATCCAGTCAGGGTGAGGAAGGCATAACGCAATTTATCATGAAACCAGCCTATTTGCAGGCATATGCCCTTTATTTCTCGAAATTTGTGGAAGCTTACAGGGCCGAGGGTATAAATATTTATGCAGTACATGTACAGAATGAACCAAACTCCTGCCAGGTTTTTCCAAGCTGCATATGGAATGCAGCTTCACTGCGCGATTTTATTGGAAAATATCTCGGACCTCAATTCGAAAAGCAAGGCCTGAATACAGACATTTGGCTGGGTACGATCGAAAGACCTTCGGTTGAAAAAATAGATACAGTGCTAACCGATTCGCTTGCAGCTAAATATGTAAAAGGTGTTGGGTTTCAATGGGCAGGAAAAGGTGCTATCCCGGGTGTTCACAAGAAATATCCTGATATTAAACTTATGCAGACCGAGACCGAATGCGGCGATGGATCGAACGACTGGAATGCTGCCGAACATACCTGGAAGCTTATCCTTCATTACCTGAATAATGGTGCCAATGCTTATATGTATTGGAATATCATACTCGATGAAACAGGTAAAAGTCAGTGGGGATGGAAGCAAAATTCAATGATCTCGGTTGATTCCAAA
>JAAUTT010000204.1 GCA_012031335.1 Bacteroidales bacterium
GTGTCTTTTATTCCTAATATTGTTAGCGCGCGTTTATTATAATTCCATTAAAAACCTCTAATCTTATTACCAAATATTAAAAAACAACAAATTATTCACTGCGTTTATTGAAAATTAATTAAAATATCTTTATCCGAATCGGTTAACCGAAACTTAATAAGGTTTTTGTAGTTATTGATAATGTGTATGTTGCGCTCATAATTTCCCCAGTTCAAATTGGGGTAATCCCATTCCTTATTTACTATTAGTTTAAGAGAGCCTGCGGTAGTTTTTTCAATGCGCGCAGCTACATTTCCTTTAGCTTCAATACGTATCCTTTTATCACTATTATTGTAAAAACATTGTAGAAATTGATATTTGTTTTTAAGCATTTCACATCGTTGATCAAGTCAGTAAATTTCTTATTAGTACCTTCAGGGCCAAAATAAAAATAACCGCATTTTGAATCCATTGACCAGTCATGCGCTGGGGTATTCCGGTACATCTCAGCAGCTCCGGTATTATATAACAATGATTGTCCAACAGGTCGACCAATATGATTTTGCGGATACGAGTTCCATAAAGAATTTTTATCCCATGATATTTTCGAAAACTTATCGGGAATATTGAACATAAGACCAGCTTCTTGAATTTGCCATGACGATGGGTTTTCAATTTCGTACCCGATTGAAAAAATACCGCCCGAACGAATTAAATACTCAAAATTAACTTTTATGGAATCCATACTTCCTGACGTTATAAATTTAATTTGAGTAGGAGTAATCTCCGTTCTCAGTTTGATAAGCTTCCAATTTTCACTGTTCCATTTGGTTATAGGACATTTGTTATAAAAAACCTCGTGACAAGGAACCATGGCTGTGAAATTTAAAAATGGTCCATTGTTAATCAATGTGTCCTTGTCGAATAAAATTGCATCAAATAATCCTGTTTTTTTGTTAATACAATACTCAAATCTATTCGTTTTAACAATGTAATTATCGGGAGTTTCGGTTTTAACAAGCGCTTCATTTTTAGTGTAAGAAAAAGCAACTTCTTTATGTCCCAAAAGAAGTGTGTAAACATCAATGATTTGGTTTTCTCGAGTTAAGAAACGCAGTGAAATAGTATCGCCCAACTGCCAATTGTTGGCTGGTATTGACAACACCCCTTTTGACCGTGGCGCAATATTGGCATTATTTATAGCACCAGTTGCCCTGGCTGTTGCCCAGATTATTTTTATATCATTTAAGTTAGTGAAGTCATATCTGTTAATTACAGGTATAAGAATAGGAGTTCCGCTTTTAAAAGCATCAATATTTGATATTGGTACCTGGATTGGTGAATGCGCTTTTTTAACGTGCCAAAATTCGGGTTTTTTCGTCTCCAAATATCTACCCAGCCCCATTCACCTGTACCCTGACAACTATCGGGGAGCATAAAATATTCATCAACCATACACCAAATGGCACCGCCTGCACCATCAGATGCACTGATGTTGTCCCAAAAACGCTTTATGCTTTCGCCCCAAAAATCGCGCGCACCTGGCTCTTCTTTCAAAGTTTCAGTCATATAACACGGGACATGCGCCCATTCATCGTTTAAAACAACCACATCAGGATTCGAGAAATCACGGGTTTCTGCATGGTATAAATTGTTGCCTGAATAAGTTGGATAGTGAACATAATCCAAATCAAAACATTTAACACCATCGGGAATTCCTCCAAAATTCGGGAAGATAACCGGACGTGAGGCATCAGTTATTTTTGCATACTCATATTCTTTTTGAAAATTCTGGCCCCAAACGCTTTCATTGCCTAATGACCACATTATAACAGAAGCGTGATTTCTGTCTCTTTCAATCATTTCAGCAAATTGCGAAAGGTAACGTTCGGTATAAGCCGTATCTTTTTCCGACTCATTTTCGTAAAACAAACGGCCGTCTCCTCTTCTACATATAAACCGTATTGGTCACAAAAATCAAGGAATGCCTGTGAGGGGGGGTAATGGCTGGTTCGAACGAAATTTAAGTTGGCTTCTTTAATAAGTTTAACATCTGCTTCATCAAGTTCAGGAGTAGTGCATCTTCCCAATGTTGAGCTTACATCGTGCCGGCAAGTACCCCGGAGTTTTACATTTTTTCCATTTACCATCAATAAATTTCCTAAAATAGTAATTTCCCTAAATCCAACTTTTTGTCGACGCGTTTCAACAATATTTTCATTAGCAACCAAAGTTGCAGTTAATGTATAAAGGTTTGGTTGTTCGGCGTTCCATTTCAAAGGTGCTTTTATAGGAATGTTTATTACCCCTACAGTTTTAGATTTAAGTTGGTATGATTTAACCGTTAATTCCACTTCTTTGCCTTGTTTGTCAGTCAGCTTAAATTGCAATTGTGCATTTTCTGCCAATCCAACCGAAACTTTGAAATTTAACTTTAATATAGCATTAGAATAGTTTTCATCAAAATCGGATCTCAATATGCAGTTTTTCAATGTGTTTTATTGGTTTGGCAAATAAATATACATCGCGCAAAATTCCACCTATTGGATGGTGTGCATAAGCACTAGCTCCCGAAATATCATCTTTTTTGTCAGTTACTTCAATGGTAAGAATTGACCTTTCGCCTGGCTTTATATAAGGAGTTATATCGCAATTCCATGAAGTAAAACCGCCAGAATGGGATTTTATGTAATGACCATTTATCCAAACACGGGCAAAAGAGTAAACTCCGTCAAAGCCAATGTATACCAAATTTCCTTTATAATCGGCAGGTATCTCTATTTCTTTTTGTATACAAAAGGTTTATCATATTGTACCTTATGTCCTTGCATTGCAGGTTCTCCCGGAACATGTACGGATGTCCAGCTATCTAAATTTATACTTTTTTCATGAAAATTATTTTCAGGCATTAAGTTAATTTTCCAAGTACCATTTAGTAATATAAATGGATTTTTAATGCCGGGAATGCTGTCAGAACCAGTTGCCGAAATATTAGCAATGCAGAACAATACTGCTATTATGCTAAGTAAACCTGATTTTTTAATTGAAACTTTTGTTATCATTCTAATCTATATTTATGTTAATTTATGTATCCCACTCGACTTTTCTTTAAAATGCCCGCTAACAGTTGACACTATGAAACGGTTAGGTTTTCGGGCTGCATTCCTATCCACAGAGGAAAACGCTGAAGCGGCAACCAAGCCCTCGCAAACCACTAAAACCCAATTGTTTTATATTGTGTGTTGGCAACCGTTAATTTTTAATATATTTTAATTCAATCATATTTTCTTCATTATACAATATAAGCTCGTTGTCTGTTAGAGATTTTATTTCATAATCACAACTAGGACTAGCATTAATATATGTAAATCTGAATTTTATTCTTTTATGAGGGTCGTCATCTGTCCAATACCAGTAGCTATGTTTTTCAATGAATTCTGAATCTCTTTTTCAATTGTATACAAATCACCAATATTCTTAAGGGATATGCTATTTATGTAATTGTAATTATCTACTATTTTAATTGGATATGGAATGCCATGAATAGATTCATAATATTGAACATATAAGGTATCATTGATATATTTTGTAAAAACTGAATCACTAGTCGAATATAGATACTCTTTCAATAACCAGTTACCAATAATATTTTGAGGATTTTGGTCAATTTGTTGTGAGAATTTGTTATCTATGCAACCATTATCAGCTCTTTCAAATTCATATTTCATATAGTAGTAATCTTCATCACTTACTATAATTAGTCTTTTGTCAGATAATTCTTCAATTTTAAAAACACTGGAAAATATTTGGTCGGTTAAAAAGTATATTCTTAAATTAATATGCGTATTAGATTTGGTAGTATTTAATAGTCTCCAATCTAAGGTGTAATTGAAAATATTTCCAACCATTGTTGTATCCATCTGATTTCCTAGAATATTTTCAAGAAAATGATATTGTCCATTGTTATCTAATAATAGGTTAATATATCCTGTGTTTGAGTAATCCTTTTGTCCATACCAATAATAGTATTTAATACCATGCTGAAAAAATTCAACAGTATCAGAATTAATTATTTCAACACCTGAGATACAATTCCAATCGCCATTTATACATTTTTGTGTATCTAATTCATTATCATGTTTATTACAACTTATTAGAAGTAATAATCCAAATATAAATTTACTTTTTCTCATGTTTGATAAGGTTTATTTATTAATGGTTGCCCAACGTCTCCATAAACCAACCTTGGTTTATGATTATTATATCGTAAAAAACCAACGTAACTAATTGATGTAACCATGTCCTCCGTAGCTCTAGCGTAGGAGGGGTAAACATCATAAAATCTTCTAAAAATGGTTATTTCCATGCAGGTAATTCTTATTGTTTTTCAGCAACCAATTTAGGAATAATTACGACAAGTACAAACCGGAAAGCTGTTTTTTCTTTTTCAAAGAAGCTGAGAATGAGGTAGGATGCGGTGTATAGCACATCGTTTTTACAACCCCGATGGTCATTCAATGCGCAGGAGAACGATTCAGGGATGAATGAGCTCTTTTTGGATGTAATCATGAAGCCTGCCGACAATAAATAACTTTTATTAAGCTCACCTGTGTTCGTGTTTGTAAGCCATGAAGTTTTTTTTACCCGGTTCAGATCCTGTTTTGGTGCAATATAATTCCGGACCATTCAAACAATATCTTGTTTGACCGTAATAAAAATTTTAGACTGTCTATCAACATCACGTTTGAGCATTTTAAAGGTTAAGGACTGTCAAACAACATCACGTTCGACTGTAAAAAAAGTTAAGGTCTGTCAAACTACATCACATTCGATCATAAAAAAGGTAAGGTCTTTCAAATAACATCCTGTTTGATCGGAATAAAAGTTAATGGCTGTCAGATAACATCTTGTTTGATCGCAATAAAAGTTAATGGCTGTCAAACAACATCACATTCGATCATAAAAAAAGTTAAGGTCCTTTCAAATAACATCTTGTTCGACCGTATAAAAAGTTAAGGTCTTCCAAACTACATCACGTTCGACCGTATAAAAAGTTAAGGTCTGTCAAATAACATCCAGTTTGGTTGAAATTTAGTCCGGAGCTGGAGAAAGTCATGCCGCTTTGATTAAAATGAACATCAGGGTTAGTGTATTCAATCGTCCCTGCTGAGGTAAGCGTTAATCAGACAGGGGAGGTAAAAATGCAAACAAACGAAAAATTTTTAGCGTTTTTCGTGTTTTTCGTTGTTTTAAATTGTTTAACCGCTAAGTTCGCAGGTTAAAAGACGATGCCGGGTGATGAAATGCTTCGGGTTTACATTTCGTTGCGCGCAATGGCAATCTTTACGTGCTTTGCGGTTTTTATAAATTGTTTAACTGCTAAGTAATCAAAGTTGTTGATTTTTCTTGCCTTAAGGGCTTTCAATAGTTTCATATAAGTTAGAAGCTGCGCTTCATATCTTTGAGAAAATTAATAGTAAAGGTTCATGTCAAGTCAAATGCAGAAATATAAGCAGGCTTTGATGAAAATTCATTTTTTTCCTCCTCATCAAACCCCGCAAATTTTACAAAATACCGGCCGTCATTTTCTTACTGATTTTATGAATCATCCCCGGATAAACGTAATGAGCCAGAATTTTATGGATTGGCTGCCTGATGTCAGTCCATATTAACCCGACATGGGTTTTCTTAAGGGCACAAACCCCCTCAATAAATTGGGTAAGTGACTTTTCATACCCTTCGCGGATGTACAGGTATTCAAATGCCAGAAACCGAAAAGCGCCGGGATTAAACATTCGTGAAAGAAAAGGAATGTACGGCAAAATACGTAACAACATTTTTCCGGTTATACCCGGCATATGCTTAATTTTCCAGGTAATTACATTTGCCTGTATCCCTGCAATAATCTCATTTTTTTCTTTGAATACATAATAGTTGTTCTTATAGAACAAATTTTGTGTGTGATACATGGCGTGATCTTTGTAAAATTCACCCAATAAGTTTTTCATTTTTTCATGTTCCCCAAAATGTATCTGTTCAATCCGCTTGTGTTTTTTCGGAAAAACCCGGGTGAATATCGTGGTTTCTACCCAACCGATCCTTTGATAACCAAAATTCTGACTTAACATCAACGAACGTTGGTTTTCATCTTCAATATGGGCATAAAAAATGTATTTTTTGTTTTCTGATTTATCAGAAAGATATTTTTCTGCATTTTTAAAGAAATTCTCCATGTGTTCTTTGATGATTCCATGATTTTTAGAAACCATCTTTTTGGCCGTGTCCATTTTCTTATGACTGATATTTCGACGAAATGAAGGCATAACAGAAAGATAACGAATGTAATACCCGGTTAAATTTTCGTTATTATCATCGGCTAAATCACGGCGGCAAAATGCGATATTGCCTATTAAACGCGAATTTTTCCTCAATGTAAAAAAATTGGTTCCGGTCAAAGACCGGGCTTTTTCACTGGCAAAACTATGCTGATAGATCACACCCCCCGGAGTACCCAATTCATTTTCATCCAGAAATTTTTAACATGTCTTCTGCCGGCGCTTCATCAATTGCAACAGAAAGACCATTGTATTCAAATAAATTTTTAGACGCCATTTTGAAAATTTGGATAAATATAAAAAACAATATTTTTTGTTAAAATGTTTCTTATACATTTTCGCTCAATGTTTGGATAAATGATCAAAATATAATAAACCCTGTGATAATTTGATACTTTGTAACTTTGTGGCTATGAAATTTGCAACTAATCACAAAAAACTCTAAGAAAACACAAAGCTTAATTTACCGAGCTTGCATCTTCGTTTCTTAATTCTGAAAATTCAAATCGTGGATAACCGTATTCCCCGCCAAGAGAATAGCCTAAAAACCTGAGTTTATAAAACAAAATGCCCTCAAACGGAGATGATGTAAATTTTACCCGGAACAATAAAATAAGTTGCATATCCGCCATCCACATCAATATTTACATCTTTCCAATCGTATCCTATGATGTTTTTTTCGAGGAAAACTTTTCAGATAAAATATTTGAATATCCAAATTCTTCATAGGGAATTCCTGTTTCAAGATATGCTTTAACGCGGCTTTGATTGATAAAAACTCCTCTTAAAAAATAAGGGACAGGGGTACCGTTGTCATCAAACAACAAATCGTAATAGGGAGTAAATACCAAGTCAAACGAATCGGCCGGAGGTTCAGGATTTCCTTGTTTATTTTCAGCAAAACTGAAATAAACCTGATTGTAACCCCCGATTTTATTTACTTCGGCTGAAAAACTATTTTCAGATCCCGGCAACCGGTATTGAAAACTGTACTTTTCTGAATCGGCCATTGTCATTTTTAACCGGGCATATTCAATATAATTGTCTGAAATTAGTTCTCCTATC
>JAAUTT010000205.1 GCA_012031335.1 Bacteroidales bacterium
GATTTATTACAAATATATAACGAACTGGGTATCAGGAGCGCAAAAAAAGAAAATCATGAACTGGTTTCTCCGGCACCCGGACGCTATATGGTAGACTGGAATGACAGAAAAATAAAATTCGTACTAAATGAATAAAGTAATATAAAAAGGGGAATAAAGAAATAAGCTAAATAGAACAATAAAAAGAATGCACGAACCAAAAATCATGAAAACTGCTCCTTTGCCAATTTTGTCTATTAAAGCACCAAAAATTGGCGTAAAACGGTACTGTTAAAAGAGGCAACCAGGAGGCGATAAAACCTGCTGTTTCAAGAGGAACATTGAACCGGTTATGGAAAAAATCAGTGGCATATTTCAGAAAGGGGAAAACTGCAGCATAGAAAGTAACGCATAATGCAGCGATAAAAATGAAAGAACGATTGGTTATCAGGGTAACAAAATCTTTTAACCGAAATTCATCTTCCTTGGTCATTAATCCTTCGTTCTTGATTTGTTTATCGATTTTCAGGTCGAAAACTATGTATATCAGAAAAGCCAAAAGGGAAATCAGAATCAGTATTACTGCCAGCCATACCGGTTTTGTCCATTCGGGTTGAATTATTCTTGGACCAATGATATAAGCCATTGCAGTTCCTATTCTTGCAATACCAAGATTTACACCGAAGGCTAAAGCTATTTCTTTTCCTTTAAACCATTTAACAATGGTTTTACTTATTACTACGATACTGGTCTCGGCTCCCAAACCAAATAAAAGCATACCCAGCGCCATCATTTTAACCTGTGGTGAGAAGCGGATTAAAAAAGAACCCATAAAATCAAATCCAAAACCCCCATTGCCATAATATTCGGTTGTTCCATAAACGGTAACCAATGCCCCAATAGCCATGAAAACGACGAAGACCATACCTGTAATGCGGATACCAATCTTATCAAGAATAATTCCTCCAAGGATAGCCATTAGCAGAAATGTATTGGGGAAGGCATAAAACCCCTGTACCCATCCAAAATCCTCCGACGAAAATCCAAGTTGCTCCTGAAGAGTCGATTTTAATGGTGCCAGCGCATCGTAGAAATAATAATTTGCCGCCATTACATAACTTATCAGCAATAAAATTCCCCAACGTGCAACCGCCGATTCCCTCAATACTTTTTTAAATTCTTCCATTACAATGCGTTAACTTATTTTTTGCTTATAGAGGTGGCAAAATTAACAATTCCTTCGGCAAACCGATCCCATGAATGTTTTTCTTTTAACTGAATTATATCATGTTTCATTCTGGAAGTGAGATCGTTTCTGAAAAAGTATTTAATAGCATCCGCAATTTTTGAGCTTTCGGCCCGAGGAACTATTAAACCTGTTGATTCATGCGTGATGCTCTCTTTTAATCCTCCAACGTCAGTGGCAATTACAGGAACCTCAAAATGATAAGCTATAGATGTAATTCCACTCTGAGTAGCCGATTTATAGGGAAGAATGCAAACATCAGCGGCGCTGAAAAATACCGGTACTTTGCTGTCGGGAATATAATCGGTAAATACGTGAATGGAATTTTTGAATGGTGAATTATTGATTAATTCCTGGTATTTATCGAAGCTTCCATAACATTCTCCCGCAATAATCAGGTTATAATCCGAATCCAGGTGTTTCATAGCTTCAATAAGCAGGTCCAGGCCTTTGTAATCGCGGATAAATCCAAAAAAAAGCAGGTTTTTTTTGTTGCTGTCGATGGCAAGTTCTTTTACAGGCTTTTTCTCTGTCTGTTTTTGCGCCGAAATGGTTATAAAGAGGATGATCCATTCTTAAGCAATTTGGATTAGCCTGCAAACTGTTAAGATCATTCATTACAGCATCACTCATGGCAACAAAACCATCGTTTTGATTAAGGAAATATTTTGTAAGTGAGTTATCGTAAAACTTTCTCTCATGCGGTATTACATTGTCCAAAACGGTTACCACCCGAGTTCTGTTATTTATTAAACGGGCAGCGGTTCCCAGCGATGGGGCAAGGAAGGTCATCCAGTATTTCATCAATAGTATGTCGGGCTTAAAAGCATTAATACTTTTTGCCGTATTTATATAACTCAATGGGTTAACGGAGTTGAGAATTCTTTGGGAGGGAATTGCATCAGCAGTTTCGTCGTTTTCAATCATCTGGGTTTTACCCGGGAAGAGTATTTCGGGATATTGACATGTAAAGGTAAAGGCTTTAACCTGATGATTTTTTTCCAATGCCCTGTATAAAGATGCATTGAATTGTGCTATACCTCCTCGGAACGGATAAAAGGTTGATAAATATGCAATGCGCATAGGCTGTTTATTTAGAAAGCATTATTACTTGCTCCAATACCTTTTGAGGAGTCAGGTCGAGCATACAATGTCTTTCGCGTTTGCAGGTGTTACCATAGTAGCAATCACAACCACTTTCGGGACCTAAAATAACACCATTATTATAAAGGTAGAATTCGTGAGGATTGAAAATATTGTTCATTAGTACCAGGGGTTTATGAAGGCCCATGGCAATATGCATCATCATCGATACCTGTGTTACAATAACATCACAATTGGAGGTAAGGGAAATAAATTCCTGAAGAGAATAATGTCCTGGGTAAAAAGCACCTGAAGCAGCCTCCAAAACAAGGTTTTTCTCATGTTCATCTGCCCCTCCCAGCAAAACAGGAAAGAGGTTATTCTGCTTTAACCCTTCAATCAACATTAGCCAGTAGTCATCGGGCCATAAACGCGTTTGCCAGCGTTTTCCGCAGCCTGTATTCAACCCTACGGCTTTTTTCTCACCTGCCTTTTCTTTAATTACCTTCCATTTTTCGGCAAGGGCTTTATTAAAGTTCAGAACATAAGGTTCACCCTCAAAATTCAGATGGCATATTTCGAAAATTTCCTCGAGATAATTCTTCGTATTAGTTTTCGAAATATTATCAAATAAGCCGGTAATAAGCTTGTGTTCAGCTTGGGGTGTAGCCAGAGCAATATGACTGTTTTGCCAGGTAAATCCGAATTTCTGCTTGGCATCAATATCCTTAAGCAACGAGCAGGCTTCAGTTTCTTTATCAAGGTTTATGGCAATATCGAAAATTTGATGCTGGACTGCATATACCGAAGGGAAATCGAATTTAAGGATTACATCTATCAGATCAGCTGGCAAAACATCCGGTGAATGCGTAAGCCAGGTAATATGACATTCCGGATAAATTTTTTTGAACCGGACAGCAAGCGGTGTAGTTCGGATAACATCCCCAATTGCACCAAGCTTGATAATGAGTATCCGCTTTGAAACAGGCGAATATTCGTCGCAATTTCCACATACTTTATTTCGGAGTTTATTAGGAATACAGGGAATGTGTCCCCTGAAATACCTGCAATCGAATTTCAGATCCTCAAACATTTATTTCCGGCAAAAATTAGGGCTAAAGATAAAGTTTATCGGTGAACCAGACAAATATTAAAAGAAACCGATTTAGTCCTGTTTATTTACAAGATTTCCAAGGGAGGCAGGAGTATTATAGTATTTTCTTTTATAGCGGATATATTTAGGATTCATGCATGCATCCTGATAAATATGTTCGGTAAATTCCAGCAACTCCCGGCCAAGGTTATGTTCAACAGCAATCTGATCGGCCCTTAGTTCGGTATGAATTCTACCTTGCCTGGAAATGTACCCGATTAAAAGTTTTACAAGACCAAAATTTGTATGTTTTGAGTAATCAACAATATGACCCAGCTCATGACCAATAATACCCGTCATGGCTTGGGGAGAGATTCTCTGCATGATGGTTTTTCCCAAACATGTTTTGTTGTTCATTACTATTCTATATTTTCGGTTTTCTGGTTTTTGGAAAAGGAAAAAAACAGAAGGAACAGCCTTCATGGTTGTAAATATGGAAGAATAGCAGAATTTTATTTTAGTATTGGCAAGTTCCGGATAGAAAGATAGACTTACCAAAATTTCTTTCTCAAAGTCTGTGGGAATTTCTTTATTAACAGCATACAAATCCCGTAACTTTGAAATATATACTTCCGAAACAGTGTCAAGAACTGTTGGTTCAGAATGGTGTAAAAAGCAAATTAATTTGGTTGATGAATATTTTTGGCCACTTTTATCTGGAGTTTTTCCCCAGAGCGTTACTGCAATAAAGAGAAAAATAATATCGAAACTTTGTATTTAACCCAACTTCTGCCGATCATACCATTGTAATTTGGATACTATTACGACTGTCGACTTATTTTTGTTAGGTTTTTCCTGATGATTTAAAAATAGGAGTATATGTGTCGAACTTATTAAATAATTCAGTAATTTTTCGCCCTGAAAATAACTTAACCTTATTATCATGACAACTAACAGAAGAAAGTTTCTTGGAAATTCTTTAAAAATAGCAGGAGGTGCAGCATTGCTTTCAGGTGCTGGCTATTATACCTATGGAAATTTTATAGGAGCAAATGAAAAACTTGTTGCAGGATTAATTGGCTGCAAAGGTATGGGATTTGCCGATTTAAAAGCTTTTTTAGGACAAAAGAACACCGAATGCGGCGCACTTTGCGATGTAGATGAGAATGTACTGAACGAACGTGCCTCAGATGTTGAAAAACTTCAGGGTAAAAAGCCAAAATTATTCAAAGATTTTAGAAAATTGCTGGAAGAAAAGGATCTGGATGTAATTATCATTGGTACACCCGACCACTGGCACTGCCTTCCTTTTGTTTATGCATGTCAGACCGGAAAAGATATTTATTGTGAAAAGCCTCTCTCGAACACTATAGAGGAAATTAACCTGATGGAAAAGGCTGCAAAAACGTTACAAAAGGGTTGTTCAGATAGGGCAATGGCAACGCAGCGATAAGCATTGGCAGGATGCTATAGAATATGTATATTCGGGTAAACTTGGGAAAATACGTACAGTAAGAGCATGGTCGTATCAGGGATGGATGGGATCGGTTCCGGTTGCCCCCGATGCTCCTGTACCCGCAGGAGTCGATTATGATTTCTGGTTAGGGCCAGCACCTCAAAGGCCGTTTAATCCAAACCGGTTTCATTTTACATTTCGCTGGTTTTGGGATTATGCAGGAGGGATGATGACTGATTGGGGAGTTCATATTCTTGATTACGCCTTGTTTGGTATGAAGGTTTCTTCGCCAAAATCGGTTATGGCTATGGGCGGAAAATACGCTTACCCTGAGGATGCATGCGAAACACCCGATACATTGCAAGCCCTTTATGAATTCGATGGTTTCACTTTATTGTGGGATCATGGCATTGGTATTGACGGTGGATATTATGGACGTTCTCACGGGGTTGGATTTGTTGGTAATAACGCTACTCTTGTTGTTGACAGAGGTGGCTGGGAAGTGATTCCTGAAACAGAAAATAAAAAACCTAAAATAGAACGGGTTGAATTGCAGAAGGGAGACAATAAAGGTCTTGAAAATCACATGAAAAACTTTATTGAATGTATTAAAGACCGCAGTATTACTCCTAATGCCAGTATTGAAATAGGCGCTAAAATTGCCAGGGTAGCGCATCTGGGTAATATTGCCTATAAACCGGAAGAAGGCTATATTGGGACGGAAGCAAATCGATGTTTGTTAATGATACCGAAGCCGATGGATATTTAAAAGCGAATTATCGCAAGCCTTGGGAGTTACCAAAAATTTAGGGTTTTAGTTTTTAGGGTTAAGGTGTTTAGCTTTTTTTTGAGCTAAACACCTTTTTTAATTTACTACCGCAATATGCTGAAACAATATTTGACCCGTTAATCCCGAATTATACTTTTGTCCGGAAAATAACCTGAAAATACTTAATTACCGATTTCCTTTTCAACCTTATACTCGTTTCTCTCACTCGAATTACGTGAAATTAATTCCCCAAGAAATCCTGCCAGGAATAACTGTGATCCAATTATCATGGTAGTAAGGGCAAGATAGAAATAAGGGCTGGTGGTAATAAGCGGAGCCCTTACATGACTAACCACATAATAAAGTTTTACGGATCCAAGGTAGAGAGTTGCCAATAAACCCAGTCCAAACATTATGGTTCCCAGCGATCCAAAGAAGTGCATCGGGCGTTTTCCGAATTTTGCAATAAACATGATACTGAGCATATCCAGGGGGCCATTGATAAATCTTTCAAGGCCAAATTTCGTAACCCCGTATTTGCGTTTCTGGTGAAGGACTACTTTTTCGCCAATTTTACGAAATCCTTCCTTTTTCGCCATATATGGAATATAACGGTGCATTTCGCCATATACTTCCACGCATTTCACCACTTCGTTTTATAAGCCTTTAATCCGCAGTTAAATCATGGCAGTTTAATGCCACTCAATGATCGTAATGCTGCATTATATAATTTGGTGGGTATTGTTTTCGAAATGGGATCGTACCTTTTTTTCTTCCAGCCCGAAACCAGATCGTAACCTTCTTCGGTGATCATTCTGTATAATTCCGGGATTTCATCAGGACTATCCTGAAGGTCAGCATCCATAGTAATTACAACACGTCCCCGGGAGGCTTCGAATCCTTTCTGGAGTGCTGCCGATTTGCCGTAATTGCGACGTAGTTTTATACCTTTCAGACTTTTATTTACAAATGCAAGAGATTCAATTACCTGCCACGATTTGTCGCTACTTCCGTCATCGACAAACCATACTTCGTACGAAAACCCATGGCGGTTCATAACATTTTCAATCCATCCGGCCAGCTCGGGTAACGATTCTTCTTCGTTATAAAGGGGAATTACTAATGAGATATCCATTTCATAAAATTTCAGCAAAAATAGAAGCTATTTCCTTAAAACAAAAACTCCCTGTATATTAATACTTATACAGGGAGTTTTCGAAATTTTGGTTTTCTTAATTATTCCCATCGAATATTTTAGGATTTTTCTTGATACCTGCAGCAATAATAAGCGAAGCTACTGCTGAAATTATAACTGAAACTACAAGCGATTTTAAAGTTGCCGATACTGGTGAATAATCTTGGGTGCTTTCATTCATCTTATCGATTGTGGCCTGTATTTGATCTTCTGGTAAGCCTCTGTTGGAGAGGAAAGTTGTCATATATTCTTTTTGAGCTTCCATGATACGGGCATAGTATTCAGGATCTATAACAGTTGCTTGAATTATTGAGTAAACCGACGAAACAATAATGGCAAATAAAGCAATTAAAAAGCAGGTTAAGAAAGCAGTACCAAAAGGAAAACCTTCAGTATAATCAGAATTTCTGATTTTCTTTGCGAAAATTATTACTCCAACAATATAAATGGCAATGGAGATTAAACCCATAACTATCGGTTTAATGAATCCCACCGGAAGAATATTGAAAAGATAAATTAACAAGGAGT
>JAAUTT010000206.1 GCA_012031335.1 Bacteroidales bacterium
ATATAAAGAATGGAAGCATATTTTCGATTGGGAACATGAATCCGGACAATATAAAAGCCGGCTGAAGTATAAAAAGCATGGTCAAATATCGCCTGCGATTGGGTATGCGAAACCGAGGAGATAAACAGCCCGATACCCAGACACGTTAAAATGAAGAAAGAAGCAGCCAGATAAATGCAGAAGAGGTTCCCCTTAATCGGAACGTTAAAAATCAGTTTACCGGCTATCAGTACCAGAGTCACATCACACAAACCGATTAACGCATACGGGATAGTCTTACCTAAAACAACCTGAAGGGTTTTATAGGAGAGACAATGAGGAGTTCAAAAGTCCCCATTTCCCTTTCCTATGCCTGTTAGTGTCGGGGGGGCACTCTCAGATTATTGTAGTACACGATTATCTTCAGATGGAAATAATTGGCCAAACTATCGACGATGCCGCCGGAGAAGCATTTGACAAATGCGCCAAGATAATGGATTTGCCCTACCCGGGTGGACCACTTATTGATAAGTTTGCCCGGGAAGGGAAGCCCGATGCCTTTAAATTCAGCAAGCCCAGGATTGGAGGACTGGATTATAGTTTTAGTGGATTAAAAACTTCATTTCTTTATTTTTTGAGAGATCAATTGGCTTTGGATAGCAACTTTATTGATAATCATAAAGCTGATTTATGTGCTTCACTTCAAAAAACGATCATTGAAATTCTTGTTGAGAAACTGATCGTGGCTTCACATAATTTAAATATCAGAGAAATTGCTCTTGCAGGAGGTGTTTCGGCCAATTCGGGTTTAAGAGAAAAAATGAACGGACTGGCCATAAAAGAAAACTGGAATATTTATCTTCCTGAATTTCGCTTCACTACTGATAATGCTGCAATGATAGCTATAACAGGCTATTTTAAATATCTTAAGGGTGAATTTGCTTCGCAGGATATTGCTCCGGTAGCAAGGATAGGTTAATTTTCTTTTTCTGCTGATAATAACTTGTTGGCTGATTCTACAATTTCGTCAAAGGCCGAATCTAAAAGAGGATTAATTCCACGGCACCCGTTTATGACCTGTTGCGACCATTCCACATATTTTCTTTTTCTCCGGTTCGACCAATTTAAAGGTGTAGTGACAATGTCATTAATGTTCGAAATTTTATCCGCAATCTTAATCTTTTTGGCTTCATTGCTTAGAGTCGGAGCCTTTTTTAATCTGCATTCTTTTGCGATCATCATATGTTAAAGACATGTCATCCGTTACTTCTTTCACAATATGACAAACATTTTCCCCAAAAAGAGAAATTATTTCCATGCTCCGTTGTTTCAGTATCCTCAAGTACATCGTGCAGTACAGCCGGCTGCCAGTAATTCTGCATTTTTTTCTCCCCCCGTTTCCTGGAGAATATAAGCAACTTTAATAGTATGGTTTATATAAGGAATATTTTCACAACCTTTACGACGCTGGAGCATGTGTTTCTCCGATGCAAACTTGATTGCAGCTAACAAAAGAGAGTCTAAAGAATACTTATTCATGAAGAACCAATTTGCGACAATATAAATATAAAAATCGCTTATAAGTTAAAAAAATAAAGATAAAAAATTTACTTGTAATATCAGGTTATATCTGGTTTCTGTAAAACCTCCCAATTAAAAAGCAGTTAATTAATTAAAAAGTCATCTCTTGCTTGTTAAAAAGTTTATATTTTTAGGGCAAATTAAGTGAATGGAGAATTTAATAATCAAGGCCACTTCCAAAACTCCTGAAATTGAGTTTTTATCAGATGGGAGATTGAAAATTAGAGGACGGGCGATTCCTGAAGATGCCAGCGTTTTCTTTGATCATCTTCAATCCTGGGTATTCCAGTATTGTCTCAACCCTCACCCTCTTACAATTGTTGATATCGAACTCGAATACATGAACAGTGCTTCAGCCAAATCGTTACTTCAGTTGTTAAGTGAATTTACAGGAAACCATTTTAATGGTAAAAATTTAACAATCAACTGGTATTACGAAACAGGTGATGATGATATGCAGGAAAGGGGCGAGTACTTCGAAAATATTCTTAAATTCCGGTTTAATTACCATGAATGCTGAGGTTAGAAAATCCAAAATCAGACCTTACTTTTCTTTATTAAAAATCTTTCGAGCAGATTAAATAATCCAACCTGATCAAAGGGCTTGGAGATGTAATCGTTACATCCGGCGTTTAAACAAAATTCCCTTTCATTTTCCATAGCAAAAGCCGTTTGAGCAATAACTGGCAATTTCGGATGGAAAACCCTGATTTTATTCATTGCCTCAATTCCATTTATTCCCGGAAGTCTTATGTCCATTAATACCAGTGCAATGTCGTTGTTGTTTTTGCATATGCTTACAGCTTCTTCACCCGTTTTGGCATGGAGGAGGTTTAAACCCGATTCGGATAACAGTTCATATACATAAACATAATTTGCTTCTTCATCTTCCACCAGCAGTATTTTCTGATTTTCCCAGGAGGTATGATAACCATTGTGCTTTAATTCAGAAGAAAGAAAATAAGGTTGTGTTTCCGGTTCGGAAATTGGCAAAGTAAAATAAAAGACAGATCCGCTGCCTGGCTCTGATTTCACCCAGATGTTACCACCCATAAGTTCAACTAGTCCTTTGGAAATAGCTAATCCAAGTCCTGTACCTTCTTTTTTTCTGGACCCCATTCCAGCTTGTTTAAACCGTTCAAATATCAGCTCTTTCTCCTGATCATTAATTCCAAATCCGGTATCCTTCACAAAGAAGAGTAGCAAATTATCCTGTTTCTGATAACCGAATTCGACACTACCATTATCTGTGAATTTAAGGGCATTGTTTAACAGGTTGTTAAGTACCTGTTTTAAACGGGTTATATCGGTTAGGATAAAATAATTGTCAACATCATCATCGATCGACAGAATTATTTCAACTTTATGTTTTCACGTCGCAACCGCTCGGTAAGGTAAAATTCCTTAAGTTCCTTTAGGGTAGCGTTAATATCAACCAGTACATGTTCTATATTGATTTGTCCTGCTTCTATTTTTGCAACATCGATGATGTCGTTTATAAGGTTAAGAAGAAGCTTGCCGCTATTGTTAATAATGGACAGGTATTTTTTTTCCTTATCACGTGGAAATTCTCTCATTTCAAGTAAACTCGCAAAGCCAAGAATACCATTGATAGGAGTTCTTATTTCGTGCGACATATTTGCCAGAAATGCAGATTTCAGATTGTCGGCCTGTTCTGCTTTTTCTTTGGCAATGCGCAATTCTTCACTGGCTTGCATAAGTTGCGTAATGTTTCGTGAAATACCCACAATTTGATTGATGTTTCCGGAGGTGTCACGAATCCCAACCTTGGTGGATAAAAGCCATAGTTTTTCGCCCGAAGGGTTTAATATAACATCCTGTTTATCAACCATGGGGTTACCTGATATAATAACCTGCTGGTCCTCATCGTATAACTGAGAGGCTTTTTGGTTATCATAAATGTCAAAATCTGTTTTCCCGATAACAGAATCGGGGGTTTCCAGGCTTAATAGCCGGGCAAAAGCCTGATTTACTCTAATGTATTGTCCGTCGGAGTTTTTAAAATAAATAGCGTCGGGAACATTATCCATAATTGTTTGCAAGCTATCTCTTTCATGGGCAAGTAGTTCCTGTATTTTTCTTTTTTCGGTAATGTCTAAAATTGTACCCGACATTCGTTGTGGTCGTTTGGAATCGCCAAACACCATTTCCGCAAGGCAATGGAGATGTTTTTCAGCTCCGTTTTGTGTAATAATCCTGAAAGTGAAATTTAGCGAGTTTTTGGTACGGAAAGATTTCTTCATCTCTTTAACCAGTAATACTTTATCAGCAGGATGTATGTAGCGTAATACTTCTTTCAATGCAATTTCCGGTGATTGCATTTCTACATCAAGAGAATTCAAAAGTTCGGGCGATAAAGCGAATGTTGAATTTTGAAACTGAAATTCAAAACCTCCGAAGTGAATGATCTTTTCGGCTTCATCAAGTTTTACCATACTTGGCCTTTCCATTCCCCGCGGATGTTTTTTTTCGGTGATATTACGAAATGTAATTAAAACCGATTCTACCTGGTTTGTCTCTGTTCGTTCGGGGGTAAGGATAGCTTCGTATAGAAAATCTTTATTGTTTTTACTGTGCGAAAATGAGATAGTTAGTGGCCTTGGCCGTTTAAAAATACTTTTTGTCGATTGTTCCAGATGGAGTTGAATATTCTGTGGTAGGCCTATTAAGTCAAGTGGTTTTTCAATAAAATCGGGAATATTTCCTGATATCAGTTCCTTAAAATTGGGACTCAGATACAAGACTTTCATGATCGGCTGAGCCTGAGCATCATTTCGGGTGAGTTTTCGACCAGAAGTTTGAACTTTTGCTTTTCTTCTACCAGAATACGTTCAAATTCTTTAACATGGTAATATCTCTGATTAATGCCTGGATAATTTTATGATTATTCTGGGATATTAGTTTAGCGCTCAGGCTTACAGTTAACTTTTTATTATTATAGGTTATTATTTCAGTTTCGGTAGTGAGCGAATGTGTTTTAAGAATACTTTTAGCCAGTTTCATCAGGGTCTTGGCAGTTTTGGCAGGTAAAAAATCCCGAATGTTCTTGCCAATCATTTGTTCGGAAGGGAGTTTAATAAGACTGGCCAGTATTTCGTTAACTTCCAGTATAGTGCCTCCAAAATTAAACCTGCAAAATCCATCGGTAAGGTGTTCGTAAATCGACCTGTATCTTTCTTCCTTATTTTTAAGATTTTGCTCTGTTTCTTTCCTTTTGGAAATATCCAGCGATACTCCTATAATTCTGAGCGGATTACCCTTTTCATCCCGTTCTATTACCTTTCCCATATCGAGTATCCAGATATATTCCCCGTTTTGCATCTTACACGGTGTTCGGTCTGGTAAAAATCTTTCAATCCTTCCATATGTTTCTTCAATTTTGAAAAACATAATCCCTGTCAGCCGGATGAACTTTATCTTCCCAGAATGTATTACACGGCCCCTTGTCTTCTGCGGAATATCCTAGTAACTTATACCACTGTTCATCATAAAAAGCCTCACCGGTTCGCATATCCCAGTCCCAATATCCCTCACGTACGGCTTCCATTACCAGACTTAATTTATTCTGAATCTTAGGAAAATCTTCAGTTTTTTTAAATATCAGAATGTTTTTATTCAGGGTTTGAATATACTGCGATTTAAATAACGACCAGACGATCTGGTTGTCTTTGGAAAGTAACCGGACTTTTACAAAACTTGTTTGTTGTTGGACTATACCCGAGAGAACAAAATCTTTATCGTCTTTATAAATGAAGTTTAATAATGGACTATGTTTAATTTCCTCAGTATTGTAACCTACCAATGAAGCAAAATTATTATTACAAAGCTCAATAGTATCACCCTCTGTCATCAGCATGGCTTCCGATGTAAGGTCAAAAAATATCTCAAGTTGGGAATATGAACTTTCACTCTCCTTCATTCCAGCCGTAAAATCGTTCTTCATGTGCATTCCGGGTAATTCTTAATATAAAAAATTGAGACCAATATAAACACCACTGTTACCATCTTCCTTATGTGCCGACAAGCCATAGGTAAATGAAACTACAAAATTTTGATTCATAGCAAAGTATAAACCAGCTCCATAACCCGAATGCCAGGATTCTTCGTTGCCTTTACTTAAATAATCTGCAGCCGCACTATTAGCTGTAAAACTGTATTTTCCTGTTACTTTTCCAAAATCGTAAAAACCTGCAAGTGCTATATAGAGATTTTGTTTCATAATCATTTTACGGTAAAACTTCCAGCGTAATTCCAGGTTGCCGTATAAATAGTCTTCTCCCGTAACCCTGTTTCGTACTACTCCTCTTAAGGTTTTTGCTCCTCCTAATCCATCGCGGGTAATTGTTGAATTATAAATATAGGGAAGCATGTAAAATGGCATGGTACCCGATATTTTTTTCTGATAACTAAACCGGCAGGCAAGGTTTAAAATTTCGGGATATAGTGTAAAATACTGGCGATGGGTAATAATAAATTTACTGAAGGAATATTTTTTTGTACCAAAATCGGGTATTCCTCCAAGAATAAACGCTTCGGTCCAGATTCCCGACATAGGATTGGGTTCATTGTCACGCGTATCATAAACTAAACCAGCTTTAATGAAGGTGTTGTCGCCTCCGTTTTTCTGATCCTGAGTAATGATGCCCCAATCAACAAATTTATCATATAATAGGGCTGTATCGGGTAATATATCCTCCTTATCCAGTCCCTTATTCAATTTATCGATGTTAACGGTTGATATTTTATGGCCGAAATATTCGATTCCGGCAAACCAGCGAATTTTCCGTCCAAGTATATTTCCCTGAAAGTCAGCTTTCATGTGGGTTACTCTTCGCTCGTGCCTGTAATACATGCGCGAAATATATTCAGAACTTTTTTGGTCTTCATAATTGGGATTATAGTATGATTCGAATCCGTTAAATCCATAAAAATCAAGTGCTTTTTCAGTAAAAAGATCGAACTGAAAGGTCGTCCTGATCTTGGGTATCAGGTATTCGGAATCGTAAATTACCTGATTGATTCCGCTTCCCTTGGTTGTTCTCGACCATTCCAGAAATAGAGAATGTTTGTACATAGGATAGTTACTGCCATCGCCATAATCGTAGAAATTGGCCAGAGCCCCGTATTTGAAACCCAGGTCCGAATCGAAAGCTATAGCAGGCAAAGCTCCAAAATTAAAACCTGTTTTAGGTTTTTCTTTTTTAATGGAATCTGTAGTATTTTGAGCCACAAGTGGAAAGCAAGACACCAGGATAAAGGTGAAAAGAGAAAAAGTTAATGATTTGCTAATTATGAAAATACGTTTTGTTTTGAAGCAGCTCATTTTACATGTGTAGAAGTTATTGATCGTTATATTGTAAGTAAATTTAATATTAGTATTTTTATTTCCATACTTCTTTATGAACTAACTTAGTTTAAATTTCATATCGCTCTTAAAGGTTTTATATTCAATAGAATTATAATTCAAAAAGTAAAATCGATGATAAAAAAGGTCTTGATTTCCTTCTTCATTATAATTGCCTTGCTTATTTCAGGCATTTATGTATTAAGGTATTCTTTTTCAGAAAAGGCAGTACCCGATTATTCAAAACCTTTTCTTCTGGGGAAGATGCTCGATTCAGTACAGGTTTACCGCGATTCGTTTGCAATGCCGCATGTTTATGCCAACAACGTTTTGGATTTATACCGCGTTACAGGATATCTCACTGCCCAGGATCGGCTATGGCAAATGGATTTATTGCGACATGTT